>JAJNPX010000455.1 GCA_021155145.1 Acidisarcina sp.
GATCGGCATCATCTACGCGATCGTGACCAAGATGATCCTGACCGGTGCGAACCTCTGGGTAGGAATTCTGTTGACCGCCTTTGTAGTATTTGCCGGCCTGGCTCTCTGCTACGTTGTCCTGAACGAATCGCTGAAAGAGAAACGGGCGAAACTACACGCCGATGTCTCGGAAGGGCTAATCCAGGCTCCGGATACAGATAAGCTTTTGGAAAAGGGCAGTTTCGAACCCGTCCCGAGCGTTGTAGAAGACACGACCGACCTGCTCAAAGCCGAGGTCAAGACCCGCCGGCTATAGTCTCCGCCTTAATTACCGGAAATCGCCGACTTTGCGATAAACTATCCTTTTATGCCGTTGATGAGGATAGTCCATTATCCGGAGCCGGTACTGCTTGCGGTCGGGAAACCCGTGGCAGAAGAAGATCTTGGCCCAAAGATGCAGGCGGTCGTTGACGATATGTTCGAGACGATGCGCGAGGCGGAGGGCGTCGGGCTCGCCGCGCCGCAGGTCGGCATCTCAAAGCGATTTTTTGTGATGGATGTGCCGGAAGAAGGCAGGCCGAACCCGCTCGTGCTGATCAACCCGGAGATCCTGCGGGTCGAGGGCGAACAGCTCGGCGATGAGGGATGCCTGTCATTTCCGGGACTGTATCAGACCGTGAAGCGGGACATGCGTGTGATCGTAAAGGCACAGGACGTAAGCGGGGCGGAAAGGGAATTGGACCTTACGGGCCTCGCCGCACGCTGTGTTTTGCACGAAACGGACCATTGCGACGGGATAGTATTCCTTGACCGGATGACGCCTCTCAAACGGGAATTGGCCAAACGCAAGATCAAGAGGCTGCAAAAAACAGGAAAGTGGGAATGAACCTGGACGAGATCAAGATCACCGCCGAAGTGAGTTCGGTAAGGGAACTGAACCTTTACCTGCTCTCGGGTTGGGTGCTCGTATTGAGTTACGTCAATCACGAGCACGATTCTCAGCAGCCGAGGTTCGTCGTCGGATGGCGCGGGGTCGAAGAACCAAAGATACCGGAATTGCTCGACGCCTGGGAGCTCAAAGATATCGACAGGCAGAGGTATAGATGATATGCAGACACAAACAATGAAAGACGAATTTAAGAACGAACCTTTTACCGATTTCTCAAAGCCGGAGAATGCCGGGGCGATGAAGGCCGCGATCGAGAAGGTCCGCGGCGAGCTGGGGCGTGAGTATCCGGTCGTGATCAACGGCGAAAAGATCTCGATGGAGAGCAAATTTCAGAGCTACAACCCCGCGAACAAGGGCGAGGTCGTCGGCATCTTCTCCGAGGTTGACGATGATATTTCGCTTGTCGAAAAGGCGATCGACGCGGCGACCGAGGCCTTCAAGAAATGGCGAAACGTTCCGGCAGCAGAGCGGGCCGAATACTTGTTCAAGGCGGCCGAGATAATGCGCGAGCGGAAGCACGAACTTTCGGCCTGGATGGTGGTCGAGGTCGCAAAAACGTGGCCCGAGGCCGACGGCGACACCGCCGAGGCGATCGATTTCCTGGAATTTTACGGCCGCGAAATGCTCCGCTGGTCTCAGGAGCAGCCGGTAACAAAGATCCAGGGCGAAGACAACAGCCTCGAATACATTCCACTCGGCGTAGGTGCGATCATTCCGCCATGGAATTTTCCGCTGGCGATAATGGCCGGTATGACGATGGCCGCGGTCGTGGCCGGCAACACGGTAGTTCTGAAACCTTCGTCGGATTCGCCGACGATCGCGGCGAAGTTCATCGAGATACTGGAAGAGGCCGGGCTGCCAAAAGGCGTCGTAAACTTCGTCACCGGAAGTGCGGCGACCGGCGAGGCAATGACCACGAGCCCGAAGACGAGATTCATCTCCTTTACCGGATCGAAGGGCGTCGGGCTGCACATCAACGAGGTCGCCGCAAAACCGCGCGAGGGCCAGATCTGGATCAAGCGCGTGGTCGCCGAGATGGGCGGAAAGGACGCGATAATCGTGGCCGACGATGCGGACCTCGATTCGGCAGCGACGGGTGTCGTCCAGGCGGCTTTTGGCTTTCAAGGACAGAAATGCTCGGCCTGCTCGCGGCTGATAGTCGATGAAAAGGTCCACGACGAACTGCTCGAAAAGGTCGTCGCGTTGACCGAGAAATTGAATCTCGGCCAGCCGGCCGATGGCGATACGAATGTCGCTGCGGTCATCAACAAAAAGGCGTTCGATAAGACGCTGGAATACATTCAGAAGGGCGTGGAAGAAGGCGGCGAGATCGCGATCGGAGGGACGGGCGACGATTCGAAGGGTTACTTCATCGTCCCGACCGTGATAGCCAACGTCCTCCCGGGCGACACGATCGAGCAGGAAGAGATCTTTGCCCCTGTGCTCGCCGTGATCAAGGCAAAAGACTACGACCATGCGCTCGAGATAGCCAACGGCACCGAATTTGGCTTGACGGGTTCGGTCTATTCCAGATCGGAAGAGCGTCTGGAACGCGCCCGTCGCGACTTTCATGTCGGCAATCTCTACCTGAACAGAAAATGTACCGGAGCACTCGTCGGCGTTCATCCGTTCGGTGGTTTCAATATGAGCGGGACCGATTCGAAAGCGGGCGGGCGTGAATACCTGCTCCAATTCATGCAGGGCAAATCCATTTCGCGAAAGGTTTGAACCAATGAATACGATCCGTTCCAATGTTCTCGACCGGCTGCTTTTGATCGGCGCCATTCTCGTTACGGCGGCTTTGCCCGCGATCGCCCAAAAGCCCGCGAAGCCCGCAAGTGCGGAAGGGTCGATCTTGTTTGCCGTTTTGTCAGACGGGAAAGTGATCGAACCGATCGGGGCAATTGCGAAGGGAAAGTTCATCGAGGTGGACGACGCGGCGGCTCGCATAGAAGATCATTTCAAGCCTGGGAAGGGCTACACGCTGATCTTTGGCGGCTCGCAGGACGGTACCGTTAAGGTCATTAAAAAAGCAACGGGTGAATGTGCGGGGGAATCGGCAGACATAACGGCCTCGCCTGAACGGGCAAGGCT
>JAJNPX010000253.1 GCA_021155145.1 Acidisarcina sp.
AGCGCCCTCGCCGAATCGCGTGAGCGTTTTACGATCGATCCTAATATATGAAACTACTCGCAAGGATAACTTTGATCGGCGCGTTTTGTTCGGCTGCCGTTTTTCCTCAACATGTCCAACACAATTCACCGGCCAACCCGGCCGGATCCGATCCGATAGAGCTCGTATCGACCGATGCGATCGGGAACAGGAAGGTGGCGACATCGAACAAACAGGCGCAGGCTTTTTTCGATCAGGGACTGACGCTGTATTACGCCTTTAACGACGGCGACGCGGTGAGGTCGTTTCGCCGGGCGGCCGAACTCGATCCGCAGCTTGCAATGGCCTATTGGGGCGTCGCCATAGCCGCGTATCCGCGAAGCACCGGCGGCGGCAATCCCGGCGATGAGAAACGGCTGAACGAAGCACGCGATGCGATAAAGACCGCGATGTCGATGCCGGCTCCGCCATCCGATCGAAAATATATCGAAGCGCTGTCTAAACTTCTTTCCGTCGAAGCCGGTTACAACCGAAAAGCCTCAGAGGAAGCCTATCGCGTGGCAATGAAGCCGATCTACGAAGCGTCGCCGCGAGATGCCGATGCCGCCGCTCTTTACGCCCTGAGCATCTTTTATTCGGCCGGATATTCCAATTGGACCCGCGACGGCGAGCCTGTCGGCAGATGGCCTGAAATGCTGGCTGTTCTCGAGGCCGGCCTCAAGCTGCATCCTAAACACGTCGGTCTGACCCATACCTACATTCACGGCGTCGAAGAATCAATGCAGCCCGAACGTGCACTCGCGGCGGCCGATGCTCTGCGCGGGCTAAAGATCTTCATCCCTTCGTTTGGACACCTTGTCCATATGCCTGCACATATCTATGTGCGGACCGGGAACTTTCAAAAGTCGATCGAATCGAATGAAGAAACGGCCACTATGCCGACAGACACATTGTCGGAAGAATTCAGGCTTTGGCATTACAATCACGTCCTTAACTTTTTGTTGTTTTCGTACGCTATGCAGGGTAATTTTGCTAAGGTCACCCATACTTTGGATCGCAAATTCGGGTTCAGGTCGCCGCGAGCGAGCGATCAACGGCCTCGATATTGGGTGCGATTCAAGCGTTGGGACGACATACTCAACGCTCCGACTCCACCTGCGGATAGCCGCCCTGAGACGTCGAAGGCTTGGACGTGGGCACGAACAATGGCGCTCATTGCCACTGGCGACGCTGCCCGGGCTCAGGCGGAAAGACCGAAAGATACTACCGATTTATCTCCGCTGCGAAAGATCGATGATGCACGCATCGACGCGGCGATCGCTCGTCAGAAGGGCGACAAGGCGGCGGAGATCGATCATTTAAGGGATGCCGTCGATGCCGAAGACACGCTCCCATATTCCGAGCCGCCGCTGTCGATCTCGCCCGTCAGGGAAAATCTCGGCGGCGCACTGCTCCGTGACGCTCAATTTGTCGAAGCAGAAAAGACGTTTCGCGAGGACCTGCGGCGTAATCCGGGCAGCGGCCGATCACTGTTTGGCCTGATGAAGGCTCTCGAGGCACAGGGCAAAAAGGACGACGCCGTGACGGTGGAAAAGCGTTATCGCGAAGCATGGAAATATGCCGATATCACGCTCACTGTCGAGGATCTCTGAGAAGACGCCGCTATTGCCGCCCGCCGTTATTTTGTTGACGTCTTTTCAGAAAGGATCCAGTTGTTCGGGTCGAGTTCGACCTTCTGAGGTTTCTGCGGGAGCTTTATCCTGAATGGGGTCTTGGGCCCGAGCGCCGCCACCGTTCCCGTCGCGATCTTATCCCCGCCAAACTTGATAAGTACGGGCAAGGGCATAAAGAAATTGTCCGGCACATTTTCCTGGATTATTTCACCCGTCAGCATTGCCGATCCGTCGGGCTGCATTTCGACGCTGTGGACCATTGTGTAGGACGGGAGGTTTGATTCGTAAACCCATTGCTGAAAGAACCAGTTCAGGTCCTTTACACCATAGCGTTTGGCGATCGGCGTCTTTATAAAATGCTCGTTCGCAACGGCACGAAAGTCATCGGTCGATGCCGTGCCGTTTCGATGCCGCTCGACAAAATCTCTCATCATCTCGAAAAATGGCTCGCCGCTGCCGCTCGCCGGGTCAGTGAAGAGGAAATGCAGCATTCTTAGTACAAGTGCTCCCTTGTTGTAAACAAGCGTTTGATAACCGCCAAACGTCTTGGAAGTGCTCAGGCGGTGGCCAAGGATGATCGGCCCGACATCATTCAGCTTTCCTTTTCCCTGCCCGGAGAGCGTTTGCGGCGGCTGACGCAGCGTCGCGCGCATATTTTCGATGAGATTGACCGAGGCCTTTGGGCTGTCGCGAAGGCCGGTATAGAGCACGCCTGAATACTCGGCAAATCCCTCGCTGAGCCATTGATCCCGATAGGACCGCCAGGCAACGATATTGCCCCACCACTGATGCCCTGTCTCGTGTGCGACGAATGCGTACGTGTTCTTATTCGCACTGTCAGTCCGGGGTATCATAAGCATCGAGGGAAACCCTTGGCCAAATCCGTACGGATGGAACGACGCGGAATACGTCTCGTATGGATACTTGCCGAATAATTTGTGAAAATATCTGACCGAGTTGCTCAGCTCCGCGAGAACAAAACTCTCTTTGAGCGACATTACGGCGCCATCAACCGAGTTGAACTCGAGCGGCAGCGTCTCATCGGTACCGTCCCACTTTGCCTTTTCGTTGTGCCGAACAAACGGCCCAAGTGCAAAGGTCGCAAGGGCGATCGGATGGTCCATCTTGTACTGGCTGACCATGTAGTCCTTATCGTCAGGCGACGGAGACTCGGCGACCCGGTTGCCAACGCAGACAACTTTCAATCGTTTTGAATGGGTGAATACGATCGAGTAGTTAGCGCGGTCGAGATACCCGTGGCGTGGATACCAGGTAGTGGTCGAACGCGGATATGAGAAATTTCCGGCAGACCCGACGCTCGGCTGTTCTAGAAAGTCGCCCTGCATCGTCATCTCGAGCGTCAGTTCATCGCCGGTCTTCAATTCCGCGGGCAGGAAGACGGTGAAACCGCCCTCCCAATCTTCCTGCGCAAAATCGATCTCGCTGTCACCGTACCTTACCGAACTTACGCGAAGCTGCTTTTTCAAGCGCTCGTCTTCATAGCGGCTCAGAGATTCACCGAGGTTGAAAGGGATGGATCGGATCCCATCGGCCAGGGCCTTCATTCTAATGCCTGAGCGAAGTACGACCTTGCTCTTTGGCGAGCGCAGATCAAGGTCTATATCATACGCAGTAATGTCTACCAGGTCGCTAAGGTCCGAGTACTGGACGACGCCACGCTCATAATCCGAAAGGCTGTAGAACGCGGTCAATACTTCGCTCGAGTAAAGTGTGCCCTTGTACGCAAAGATCAGGCCCTTTTCGCCGCCGTTGATGTCGAAGAACGCCGTCGGGATGCGGTTCTGCGGGTCGAAAACATAGCTGAACTCATCCATTTTCCCGCCGCGAAACGTGCCGACGAACACTCCGGCCGGTTCTTTGTTTTGGATCGAGACCGATAGACGGCCGGCGATGTTGACGCCGTTCTCCTTTCTCATCCTCTCGTCCGCCTCGGCAGCGAATTTCTGTATATCGGCCGACGCGGGTCCGGGGGCCGCGTTGGCGGCAAGTGCATCCAGCGAACCATCGGTCGTGCGGATCACCGCTTGGGAAAAATCGGACTGGACGGCGTCAGACTTGAGCAGCCGCCGGACGTTCGCCTTTTCAAAGGTGTTGTCGGGAACGGGCGCGACAAAGGTGCCCTTGCCGGTAAATACCGCTCCCGTATTCTTCCCACCGACCGGAGATGTCAGATAAAAGGTGCCCGTGAACGACATTGTCACGCGGTCCACCTTCATCACATGGTCTGTCACCTGAACGCTCCCGCCTGACAACGAAAAGGATTTTAGTTCGTCATAAACAGACCGCTGCGAATAAGCCGTGAGGGTAAATAGGAATATGAGGATACCGACGGCCTGCACGAAGGCGCGAGGTGGCTTTTGAGAGACTGACATATGGTTGTTTGATTCTCCTTTCGAGTTTCGAGGCGTTGCTAAGCAAAATATTTTAATCCGGATACGGTGTCAAGGCTTTTTTGACCGGCCCGTTGTTTTCTTTCAGCGGAAAGGGAATTCTGATATTATTCGCGAGACCAAATTCGTGCAGAAGATCTATGGAACCACAAGAGAAAAGAGCAAGCGTCTCCGACGCCGTCCGGAAGCACAAAGAATTCCTATTCCCCGCCGTGGCGAACTATTACCAGGAGCCGATCGCCCTTGTTCGCGGCGAGGGCGAATATGTATGGGACGACCAGGGCAACAAGTACCTCGATTGTTTTGGCGGGGTATTGACGGTCAGCCTTGGCCACGCGCATCCGCGGATCAATGCCGCGTGGAAGGACCAGGTCGACAAGATCTCACACACCTCGACCCTCTATGCGAACCAGCCCCAGAGCGACCTTGCCGAGAAGCTTGCCGAGATCACGCCGGGGAACCTGAAGAAGTCATTCTTCACCAACAGCGGAACCGAAGCGGACGACACCGCGATCCTCGCGGCAAAGCTCGCGACCGGGAATCAGGAGATCATCGTGCTGCGGCATTCGTATGCCGGAAGGTCGGCGACGGCTCTTGCGTCGGTCGGGCATAGATCATGGCGGCCGATCGCTTCGCAGGTGCCGGGGATAATTCACGCAGCCGCACCGTATTGCTATCGGTGTCCGTTCAAGCTCGAATATCCATCGTGCGGGGTCGCCTGTGCAGACGATGTCGAGGACATCATCAACACGACGACGACCGGCAACATCGCCGCATTCATGGCTGAGACGATCCTCGGAGTTGGCGGTTTTATCATCCCGCCAAAGGAATATTTCCCTCGCGTCGCCGAGATCGCTCGGAGCCACGGCGGGCTGTTCATCTCGGACGAAGTGCAGGCAGCTTGGGGCCGCACGGGCGACAAATGGTTCGGCATCGAGCATTGGGGCGTCGAGCCGGACATCATCACATCGGCCAAAGGCATGGGCAACGGCGTGCCTATCGGCTGGACCATCGCGACGCCCGAGGTCGCCGATGCATTCCCGGGCCTGACGGTCTCGACATTCGGAGGCAATCCGGTGTCATCGGCGGTCGGCCTTGCGGTCATCAGGGTCATCGAGGAAGACGATCTAAGGACGAACGCCCGCATTGTCGGTGATTACCTGAAAGGCCGCCTGCTCGAACTGCAGGAGAAACACGCTATCATCGGCGATGTCCGCGGCATGGGGCTGATGCTTGGGATCGAACTCGTAAAGGATCGAAAGACAAAAGAACCCAAACCCGAGGCCGTGCTAAAGGTTTTTGAGGAGACAAAACGGCTAGGCGTATTGATCGGAAAAGGAGGGCTTTACGGCAACGTCATCCGCACCGGAATGATGCTCAATACGACGACGGATACGGTGGATCAGTTGGTCGAGGCTTTGGATGCCGGCTTCGCTTCGTGTTAGCCGATGCCGGTGACCGTTAATGAAGAACGGTTGGCTTCCGGCCCTCAACGGTCTTTCGGCGTCGTTTCCTGTTGGGCACAAACCTGAACCGTATATCGGCACGGTACATCTCGTTCGATCAGGAAATCGACGAAAAGCGCCGCTGCCGAATATGACAGGTGGCCGATCAGAAAACAGGCGATACAGACCGCGATCGCAAGTGCAGAGCTTCCTCGCATCGGTGGCATTCTCCTTTTGATAAATAATTATCGATGATCGCGATGGAGAGAATTCAGGAAAACGCCCGCGTCACGAATTGGCGCCAACACCTTATCAGAAGAGTGAATAAAATTCAAAAACTCAAATTTTATTCGCACGCGTGAATTGCCGAAAGTTTTTCAGCACCCAAAAACCGGTTATGGACAGAACATTCTTGCCGAAGGCCGTCTTTGCCCTGGCGGCTGTTTCATCAGCATTGCACGGCGAGGGGCCGGACCGTATAAAGGTCGTCGCCGGCGCGGAACGAGCATTTGAAAAAGCGTCGAAAACCAATGCGATGCCGGCGCCCGGCTGTGCGGTCGGGGTGTCGTTGAACGGCGAATCTGTCTTCGAGAAGGCGTTTGGCCTCGCGGAGATGGAGCATGACATTCCCAATTCGCCGCAGACCATTTTTGAATCCGGTTCCGTGGCAAAGCAATTCACGGCGGCGGCGATCGTCCTGCTCGAACAGGACGGCAAACTCAAGATCGACGACGATGTTCGCAAGTATATTCCCGAGCTTCCGGAATACGGCAAGCCGGTGACTATCCGACACATTCTGACACATACCGCCGGACTTCGCGATTGGGGATCGGTGATGCAGTTGACAGGCGTCGGGCGTGGAGACCGCGTCATTAGCCAGGCTGTTGCGCTTGATGTGATCTACCGGCAAAAATATCTCGATTTTGTACCAGGTGCCGAGTATTCCTATTCGAACAGCGGCTATCAACTGGCCGCCGAGATCGTCGAACGGGTCTCGAAACAAAAGTTCGCGGATTTCGTGGCCGAACGAATATTCAAGCCTCTTCGTATGACCAACAGTTCGTGGCGTGACGATCATCGACGGCTGGTTCCCGGGCGGGCCCAGGCATATTGGCGGCAAGGGCCGAACGCTCCTTGGATGCTGAACATGCCGTTCATGAACGTGATCGGAAACGGCGGAATGCTGACGACGGTCGGCGATTGGCTGAAGTGGAACGCGGCGCTTGACGCACGCACGTGGAACGCTCCACTTGTCGATGCCCTTGAAACACGGGGCGTGCTCAATGACGGGCGAAAGATCGTGTATGCACTCGGCCTGAACGTAAGCACGTACAGGGGAATGCGGGACGTCTCGCATGGCGGGTCGACCGCCGGCTATCAGACCTTCCTTGCTCGTTATCCCGATCAGAAGGTATCGGTTGCCGTTCTTTGCAATGGCAATAGCCCAAGTCCCGGCGGCCTAGCGGCAAGTGTGACGGATGAGATATTCGGGCCTTTTCCAGAAGGGCCAAAGCCCCCGGCAGGTATCTCCGTTTCGGAAGATCAATTGAAGAAATTCGTCGGCCTTTGGCGGAACGGGCGCACGCGGTTCCCGCTCCGAACATCCGTACAAGGCGGCCAATTGCGATTCGGTGATGCGCCGCTTAGACCCGACGGCGAGGTCCAGTTCCAATTGGGAAGTCAGACGATCAAATTCGAACTTGACGCCAATGGCCGACCCATTTCCTTAGAGCGAAATAATGATGGGGACGTGATCAAGTATTACGCGGAAAGCGACTGGAAACCGACGCCTGCAGATCTGTCGCCGTTTGCCGGCACCTGGTTCAGCGAAGAGGCGCAGGCTACCTTCACGTTTGCCGTAGAGGGCGACAAGGCCTTCATCACCCAACGTCCCTCGCTGAAACTGCCGCTGCAGCCGCTGTACAAAGACCATTTCTCGACCCAAGGCTACGTCGTCTGGGTGACGCGCGACGCGAAAGGCAATATTGACAAGCTCCACGTCGGCGGCTCGCGGATGCGGGATATGTTGTTCGAACGGATCAGAAAATAGAGTAGCGTCCCCATCGGCAAGCGCGACCGCAAAGGTAACGTCATCCGGCCGGGATTGATGCTCAATACCACGACGAATTCGGTCGATTGCCGGGTCGGCGCTCTCGATCCATACTTGGCTTTGTGCTAAAAGATAACTTGACTAAGTGGGCCAAGTAGGCCATTATGGCCATGTTATGAAAACAGCAAATATAGCCGAGCTAAAAAATGCTCTGAGTGCCTATCTCGCGGAGGTCAAACGGGGAGGCCAGATCTTGGTGAGTGACAGAAATGTGCCATTTGCCAAGATCGTCCCTCTAAATTACACAGACGATTACGACGCCGAGGAAATGGAATTGGTCGCAAAAGGCCTAATGACGTTACCTGAGACCGACGAACCTTTGCCGGACGATTTCTTCGACGATCTGCCGTATGTTCCGGGAAATCGAGCAATAGAAGTTGTCGTCGAAGAGCGAAATGAAGACTGAAATTGCGTTTTGGGATACAAGTGCGGTCGTTCCCCTTTGTGTAATGCAGGCGACGACAGCCGCAGCAAGGCAGATACATAGGGATGTTTCGATCAAGACCATCTGGTGGGGAACTGCCGTTGAGATCCGCAGTTCATTTGCGCGATTAAGACGTACGGGTGAGTTAGTCGATAAGGATTTCGAGATCGCTGTAAACAAGTGGGTTGCGATATCACAGCGTGGACGTAAAATACCGCCATCGCAACGTGTGCTCGACCTCGCCGCAACTTTGCCCGACCGGCACGGTCTGCGAGCATTAGACGCTTTCCAGCTCGCCGCGGCCTTGATCTGGTGCAGCGAACGCCCGCGAAATCGACCATTCATTTGTGCAGATGAGCGGCTTGGAGCGGCGGCAAAGGATGCGGGTTTTGACGTTGTTTCGCTTATCTAGGTCGCCGTTGATGACGCTGTGAAAGTCGATCTCGATTTCTGAACTGAAGACGAAACGGGACATACGCGAGGACACGTACCTTGCCCTCAACGCCGAGCGATCAAAGGTCGGTCGAGGCTTCGCTGGCAAGTGCGGCCTTTACGCTTTCGTCTTTACAGGAAAATTGTCCGAGGCATACAATGAAGTTCGCAAATCGCACTCTTGATATTTGGAGGGCAGACAGTCAAGAGTGTTTTGCCGTAGAGGAGGCGCCCCGCCGCAGAAAGCGCAAATATCGCACATCTCGAAACTAAACTTGAGATGAAACGCGATGTGCGCTGGTGACAAATACTTCGGCC
>JAJNPX010000479.1 GCA_021155145.1 Acidisarcina sp.
CTTTCGCTTCGAAATGAAACCGAACCGCGCCGGCCACCGTATCGCGGTCGATCAACGCTGCTGCCGAAATACCGGTCTCGGCCGCACGCTCGGCCAGTCTCTGCGGCTGTGAGCCGGAAGAGAGAAAGCTGAACGCCGAGCGTGTGTGAAGTTCGCAAAACATAAATGTATGGAGCTCGGACCCCCCTTGCTCCATGAACGTCGCTTCGACGCGAAAAGGTGCGAGTAATTCGGAGCTTCGATCGGTCAAGACGGTTTCGCCGCAAGCGGCGATGCGGACAAGAGTGTCCGCGCTCCGTCAGTCGTATTCACCTAAGAGAAACCAATCGTTATTCGCCTTGCACAGCCTGTAAACGCCGTTGTCCTCGACCTCTACGTCCCATTCCTCGGTGCGCCAGCCCTTGTCCCACCATTTCGAATTTGCACGCCAGACGCCGCTGTATTCGAGCACGCGGCCGCTGAAATACTGCGTGCGGACAAAGATCAGACGCTTGTCGCGGACGAGGACTTCCGCCGGAACTCGCGGGCGAAAATAACTGAACGCGATGATCGCGTTGTCGCGTTGTGTTTCGAGCCGTTCGCTGCCCTTTGGCAGAGCTTCGGCATCGAGGGCGAATGCCTCGGCCAGGCGCTGATCGAGTATTACCGGAACGCCGACATTTTCCTCGCCGACCAGCTTTTTAAGTTTGTTCACGGTGAGCAGAAGGTTTTCCGGCTCGGGTCGCGAGACGGCGTAGAGGCCGCGTTGGGACGCACGCGGTTTTGTGAACCAAGAGACCGCCTTTACCGCGACGATGCCCGAACCGGGCGGGTCGAGCGAAACGCGAAGATTTATCAGCTTTAACCAAAACGCTCTTTCGAGCGACGGGAACGATGCCTTTATCTCGTAAACCCTTTCGTCGTGTTCGCGGAGCTTTAAGATGATGTCGAGCTGCTCGGTGCTGAAGCCGTGCTGCGCGGTTTGGGCGAACAGCTTATCGAGGCCGTGGTTGAGCAAAAATATGAGCTGCTCGAAATCTTCGATCGGCGAATCGAGCTCGTAGCTCCATGCGACCTGGTCTTCTTTTACATTCGGCGTCAGCAGCGAGGCACCCTTTTGCTCGATGATGTCGATGACGCTTTTGAATTCGCTGCCGTAACGGCCGATAAGGTCTTCGTGCGGTATCGCGAGCAGATCATCTACGCTGCGTATGCCGAGATCGCCGAAAACATTGAGCGTGTCCTGTTCGATCGGAAGTTGATGAAGGGGAAGCTGCTGAAATGTTTCGGGCGAGCGAACGACCGCAGCCGTATCCTGGCGTGCAAGCAGCATCGCCGTATCTGCGGTTTCCGCGACGGCGACACTGCCCGAAAGCCCCTGCCTTTGCATCTCTTCGAGTATCTGTTTTGCGATGGCAGCCGGCTTTCCGATCAGACGCCCAAGCCCGCTCACGTCAAACAGAATGCCGTCCTCAAGTACCTCGATCGCGAATGAAAATTGCTTCGCGAGGGAGACAAATTTCTCTCTGTCACTCTTCAGGCCGGGGGAATTTATGTATGCGAAGGAACGTTTCACTTGCCGCCGCTCCTTATCAATGGAAGCAGCCGACGCTTGATCACGCTTGCTGCCCTATGCAAGGTGAGATCGGTCTCTATCCGGCTCTTTCTGAGGAACGCCATCCATTGTTTTATCTTTGTCTCATTTTTCGTAAACGCGTCGGTCAAAGCCGTCGGCGTCCCGGCCGGGAGATCCGTTCGTCGTCGGATGAATGTTTTCCGGATCGCAGCTTCGAGATGGTTGTTGTTTATCTCCAAAGTCGTGAGCAGCAGCCAGATATCGTAGAAATCCTTCATCCGGGTATTGATCATGTCCAGCACGACCATCGCCTGAAACTTTTCCGCGATCGTACTTTCAGGGGTATATCCCAGTAGTTTTGGTTTGCCCAGATCCATCAATTGCGGCAGCTCGACTCTTTTTGGACGAGGCACCACAACATCACCAAAGCCGACATCTATTTGCACACCGAGCCGTATGTTTCCCAACGCCCCTTTTGCGGTCATGCGGATGCCCTGATACTCGTCATTTCTTCTTATAGGTTCCGCCGTTACGCTCGATGTATCGAATACGACGCCGTCCTCGACTTCCACCGAACAACATTTGCGCACGACATTTTCCAAGCTCTCAATATCGTTCTCGACCTTTCCAAGCAGGTCTATATCCATGGTCGGACGCGCGGCAGGGGCGTTCCACACCCGAAGCATCTGAGCTTCTTTCAATACGAACATATCCCGGAATTCCGAGTTGCCGAGTCGGAACAGAAACCGCTCTATCGCAAAATATTGAAGCAGTTCATTTAAAGGGCGGCCTTCGGCCCGGGCCATATTAAGGAGCCGCTGATGTATCGACGCTGGAAGATCTTTTCTCACACTTTATTGGATCGCCTCAAGATACGGGCGGATCACATTCTCAACACGGCAAACGCGGGAATACTCGATCATTTTTTTACGCGAGCCCTCTTTGTTCAGGCACATTCTCAGTCCCTCAATAGCGACATCCCGGCCAATGCGGTTGCGGAATTTAAAGCAATCCGCGATCGTCTTTTCCATTGAGTAAACCTTTACATTTGTCCCGTCCAGATCGTGTTCTTCTATGCCCGCTGAATATGTTTCAGGGGAAAAATGAAACCCTCGAACCGGTGGGAAATCTATCTTTGGCTTTTCCTTGCCTTTCGGAATAGCGATGTACACCTCATGCGGGACTTCGGTCGTGATGCCGTGGAAGGCGAGAGCGGAGATGAGACACACCACACCTGATGAAACTCTTTTTGCGACGGCGACGAGGTCGTTATTTTCAAGTGGGGGCAGATCGGCGAGCCGGTAAACACCGCGGCTAAGCTCGATCACTTTGGCGGCGTCACGAAGCCGATAAAGTGTGCGCGGGTGAACGCCGAGCCGAAGTATCTCGGAGGTGCGGAGAATGCCGCCATGCTTGTGAAATGTCCGAATTGTGCGATCAATGATGTTCATAGTGGATAAAAACCTATAACAATATTAATAAACATATGGTATATTATCCACTCATTCTTTAAGCATCGGCGTAAATCGCCTCCAGCTTTGTCTTGAACGGCCGGCCGTAAAACTGTTTCCGCGAATGCATGCTGATGCGAAACTCCCTCAATAATTTGAATCGCCCGTTGCCCGACCAAACAGTGCGTTCGCGGGAAAAAACGAACGACTGCTGCGACGCGGAGCCCGTCACAGGCTCTTCCGCCGTTACCAGAAGCAGCGTCGGCGTCTCTTTTATCCGCGTGCGGTAACGGTACCAATAGGTTTTCGGCACGAATTTCAGCTTGTGCAGCGGGAGGCCGTTCAGGTTGAGCCAAACGGCTCCGAAGCCCTTTGCCTGGACGAGATGGTCGGCGGACATAAATGCCTTTTCGAGTTGGCCGCCGCATTTCACCCACAGCAGATTTTCAAGTTCGACGCCTGCCAGAACGGCCGTCCGCGGATCGAAACAGTCGGCCGAATCAACGACCGCGCATATTTCACCAGCCGCTGTCAGTTTTGAAAGCAGGGAAAGCATAAGGCTTGTCTTTCCGACGCTTGTGCCGCCGGCGACCTCGGCGATGGTCCCACGAGTGAACGCGAGGCCCGCCGATCCCAGCAAGATCTCATCCGAGTGCTTCTGCTCTTCCTGTACTTGTGAGAGCGGTTTTACTAAACTCAGATGTGCCATCTCGCCAACGCCGATTCACGTATTAGAAATAAGAGTATATCCTATCAGTGAAACACAGTCAAAACATTTCTCCGCTAAATCAAAGAAAATAAAGGGCTTGCCCTAAACCAAATTATTAGATGACAGAACGTAAATCGAAGATGATAAAGGACTAACGCTAAGGCTGGAAACGTCTAAAGCTTCTTCAATCGAGCAAGAAAAGAATAGCGGCGAAACAAAGGCCGTACTTCTAACGAGGCCGATCCGGAACGCCCAAGTTCATCAAGATAGGGCATAAGATCGGCCCAAAACTGAACATGAAATTTCGAAAGCCACCATTTCAAAAGTCTCTGAAACGGCTTCGGGAGGTCGGCCTGATCGTAAAAATCGACAATGAAAAGTTCGCCGCCCGGTTTTAGGTTCGCGAGGGCGTTTTCTATCGATACGCGCCAGGGCGGGATCATCGAGATCGAATAGGAGAAGAATATCTTGTCGAACGGTTCGGAGAGGCCGAATGTGTCGCCGTATTTAAAATCGTCGGCGAGAGCGGTCTTCAGTACAATATTCTCGACACCGGCGGCTTCGACTTTTGCTCGGGCAGTTTCGAGCATTGCCGACGAAGCATCAAGACCGAAGAGGCGGGCATCGGGGCACCGCTTTCCAAGGACAATCAGATTTCGGGCCGTGCCGCAGCCTGCTTCGAGAATTCGATCGCCGGGCCGGACATCCATCTCCCGAAGCAGTTGATCGCGGCCGAGAAGATAGAACTTTCGCGTGACGTCGTAAAAGTACCGCTGCAGGCGATACATCCGGTCCATAGCATCGAAAGCCGAGCTTTGATCTTTGATCTTCGATCCTTGAAAATCGGTCTCGCCGTTATTCATGATGTCATGATGTACAAATGAAACCCGCCGTAGATGGACGCGCGGTCCTGTTTGAAAAGCCTCTCGGACGTTTCTCTTTCATAATGAAACCGCTTGAGAAGTTCAGGCGGAAGATTTAATTCGAGCGGAGATGCCGCCCCGGCGGTGCGAAAAATAACCCGCGATCCCGCTTCGCCTTTGTCAGCTATCGCGGACCAGAGTTCGGTCATTTGCTCGGCGTTCATCCAGTCCTGTGCGTCGAGGAATACGAAGCGATTGAATGTTCCGGGTTCGCTGTTTCTTATTTCGTCGGTCGCAGAACCTATCTTAGCCGTCAGTCGATCGATGGTCGACCGGAGCGTTTCGTAATTTTGAAGCTTTAAATACTCAGGGACCGCGCTCCGATCTTTGGTATCGTATTTTCGGGCAAAAGCCTGCCAAGCGAAGTAGTTCTCATTGATGGGATAATCGCAGGCGAGACGTCTCGTACGTTCACGATAAACGTCGATCACAGTCTTTCCGGAGCCAACCTCTTTCTTCAGTTCGTCATACTGCTGCGGCGGGATGCCGAGGCCGAACATTGTAATGGGAAGTTTGCCAAGCGTTTTGATCGCGAACGCATCGAAGAACGGATCGAT
>JAJNPX010000498.1 GCA_021155145.1 Acidisarcina sp.
TCCCGTCTATATCGAAAGTGAAGTTGCCACTATACTGTGAGTATCTGCCGATCACCGCAGTTGCCGCAGCCTGAAGAATCGCGGACGAACCACTTGCGATCGTATAGCCGTTAGCCGCAAATCTCTGGTTTATGACCGCGCCCGACGATGCATAAAATGATGGGTTTGTCACCGCTGAATCGAAAGCATTCGCAAAGCTGTTTCGTTCATTGCGAATGATCCTGACGTTGCCACCAATCTGAACCGTGTGAGCACCTTTGATCCAAGTAAAGTCATTAGTAATATTCTGGACCGGGGTTACTCTATCCAATGTCCTTTGGAATAGAAGCGGCGAGTAAACAAAGCGAAAGCTAATGTTCTGATCGCTTGAATCACCCTGCTGACTAAAGGCTTGGCGTGTCATCCCGTAGCGAAAGTTGTTGATCTTATTATTCGAAATGGTCCAATTATGTCCAACGACAAATCCGTAAGGGTGGCTCCAAAGAGCGGTCGCCGGTGTGTCGGGGAATTGGGAAACGCCTGCCGTGGTATCAAACTGGTAATTTCCACGGAAGAGCAACTGCTGGTTACTCGCCAGATTATAGTCGAGCCGGAGAATGTGGGTGTTCTCCTTGACAGTGGTCGGGGCGTTAAATTGAAATCCACCCGTATTCACACCGTCACCGATGATCGTGTTGTTCGAAGCATACCGACTGGCGGCGGATGAAAGAACTGAAAGGGCCGCTGGATTCGCTCCGTTGATTTGAGAGAATATCTGATTGAACTCAGCTAGCTGTACCCGGCAAAGGCCGTTTACGCAGCTTGGCCCCGCTCCAAAGAAACGAACCTCACCCTGCCCGAGATGCGCCAGCGGTACAACTCTGTTGACAGTAGCATCTTCTTTTTGAAACTGTCCTTCGAACGAATAAAAGAAGAACATTTTGTCTTTCTTTATCGGGCCGCCTATAGCTCCACCGTACACGCTTCTTGCGAGACTTGGGCGAGGAGTACCCGCGAGGTTGTTGAAAAACCGGTTTGCTGAAAGTGCCGTCGGACGATAGAAGTAGAATGCCGCTCCTCGGAAGTCATTTGTTCCACTCTTGGTGATAAGCGATATCTGGGCACCGGAAGAACGGCCCTGGTTGGCGTTAGCCCCAAGCGTTGTAATGCGAAACTCTTCGACCGATTCCGTCGTCGCTCGGAGCGCTGAACCTTGACTTAAATCTCCTCCTCCGCTTCGACCGCCGGTTTGCTGATCGTTGATATCGACACCATCGAGGGTGATATTCGCCTGATCCGAACGGCCGCCAGCGACGTAACCATCACGCGTGACGCCGGGTTGAAGTGACAATAGGTCGTTTACACGGCGAAGGTCAGTTGGGAGCTGGGTGATCTGCTCTGAGTTGATGTTGTTACCGATTGACGCGTCCTGCGTGTTCACGATCGACTCGATCGAATTGGCCGTGACATTGACAATCGCCGAAACGTCGCCTGCCTCGAGAACCGTGTCGAATCGCGCATTCGTATCGACCGCCAGCACAAGACCGGTGTTGATAAGCTTTTTGAACCCAGAGGCCGTTACCTCAAGTTGATATGTCGCGGGTGGGATCGACGCGAAACTATATGTGCCGTCGGTGTTCGTTGTCGTCGTTCGCTCGAAACCGGTGGCCGGGTTCGAAAGCTTGACCGTCGCTCCTGGCACGACCGCGTTGTTATTATCACGAACGGTACCTGAAAGGCGTGTGGTACCCGTTTGCGACATCGCCGTCACAGAAAGAAGCGCGAAGACAAACATCACGGCAAAGGCCCTAAAACCCCTTGCCCTAAAATCGCTAATTTTCATAGCTCCTCCTTTTCTTAGTGTCTGAATGAATAACGCATTAAAACGAACAAAGAATGATCGCAGCCCGCCGGGATCCAAAAACATGCACGGCACCATAAACGGTGATCCGGTCGTCGTATTTTATTGATTTTCCTGAATCTTAGAACAGCCACAATATATCCCCACTTCAAAGCATTTGCAAAACGAACAAAATAGCTTGGTCAGGGTCGAGCACACCGATAATGGGCAAAGATATGAACCGCAATTCGCAAACGCATCTTTCGTACCAATAATTATCCGCCGTCATAACTGTTGTGCAGATTGCACTTAACTCTACGTTGGCGGAGATCGAGCCTTGCTTTTCCTACGGAAAATCGGTATAAAATTCAGATTTTCGGTCTCGTCAGAAAAGCCTATGCTCACAAAAAAAGGGCCGCCCCGCAGAGCAGCCCGATCCTTAGGGAACAGAGTTTCCCTTTCGACTCGATCTAGAAGTCATAACGAAGGGCAAACTGCATCACCCTTGCGGCAGACTTTGTAGCGGTAAATTCACCAAATCCGGTAGGAACCGTTCTGGTCTCGGGTTTGTAGCCGAGTCTCGGTTCGCTGACGGGCCCGGTGAAAACGGGAGTGTTCGTGACATTGAACACTTCCCACTTGAATCCAAGCCTGTGGCTTTCACTCCAGGGCATCTTGAACTGCTTCTGCATGCCCATGTCAATAACAAAGTAAGACGGGAATCGGAGCCGATTCCTGTCGCCCGTTTCGCCCGGGAATGGGCTTCTGAAGCTGTTGAATGCCGCCTGCGGATCGGCAAACATCGTCGGCAGGCCGCCATCGCCATTAAAGAAGACGCCGGTCTCGATGTCGCGTGTCTGGACGACACCGCTCTTGGTATTCCAGTTGGTCACCCAACCGGCGTTATCAAAGTACCGATTGACGGTCCCCATCGGTTCACCCGAGTTATATCGGACGATCGACGAAACCTGCCAGCCGCCAAAAATGGCCTCCACCCAATTATTCCCATCTCCGAGAAGCGACCTTCCCCGACCGACCGGCAATTGCCATACGGCGTTGAAATTCACGATGTGGCGCATATCGAAATCAGACGGCGCGTAGTTGTCGCTCTGGCGCAGCGGGTTAAGAATGAACGCCCCGCCGAACGCACCTGCCGTTTGCAGGCCGGAGGTGTCGTCTAGCGACTTCGAATAGGTGTAATTGAGATCCCACGAAAGGGTGCTCAACCTTTGCCGCAGTGAGAGCGCTCCCGCGTGATAGTTTGACTTTGCGATCGTTCCAAACGAATCGAGAGCTCCGTACTGGCTCTGGTAGAACAACTGGCGATCGGTGAAGAGATCCAGCAACAACTGTGTCGTCGTCCAGTCGTTATTGCCGACGCAGTTAAGCGTGGTCTCGTAAACTGCCTGCGTATTACTGACCCCGGGCGTCGTACAGCCAAAGGCGGCAAGAAGGCCCGTACCGATCGAACCCGCTCCCCAAAGGTTATCCCAGTAAGGATTGTTCGGAACGGTTGCGGGATCCGCACCCGCTCGCCGCAGTATCTCAAGCTGGGTCGCCGCTTCGTAATAGGTGGTCCCGGTCGCCGGGTCGCGCAGATTGTTTGGCATCATCACGTCTCTCGATGCCAACAGGTTGCGGGCCGCACGTCCTATATAAGACGCTTCAAGATACATCTTACCGGGAAGCGTGCGTCCGTACGTGAAATTCCACGAATAGTTCGTGGGCGATTTGACCCCGCGATCGATCGAAGCCTCGATCTGAAGCGAAAGGTCCTGTGGCTTCTGTAGGGGGAACACCAGAGGTCCGGGCACAACGACGCCAGGAAGATTCCGGATCTGCATCCCAAGACCGGTAAGCAAGGGCGCTGGGCGGCAGATGGATGCATCGTCACAATCCAGGATGTTGTAGGTATTCGGCGGTGTAGTGTAGTTCGAGACGAAACCGAGGGTGTTGTTCGCATCGAACGAAACCGCAAGCTGCTGTCCAAAGTAATCGTTCGTGATAGCGAATCCGCCTCTGAATACCGATGCCCGCTCGGTTCCAAAGATCTTCGCCAGGATACCGTCCTTGAAGTTGGGTGACCACGCCGCGGAAACCCTCGGCTGCCAATTGTTCTTATCCCATTCGTAAAATCCGGGCTTTCCGTTCTTCGGGCCGGCGAGGTCAATGATCAGCGGTTCGTCGTAATTCTGCCCGTTGAACGCTGCCTCCTGTCGACGCCGAAAATACTCGTCCAGACCGATATTCGGCGCAGCCTGAAAACCCTGGGTCTCATAGACGGGCCTGCTGAGGCCGTAGCGAAGGCCAAAGTTGAGCGTCAGGCTCGGCCTTATTTTCCAACTGTCCTGGGCGTAAAAGTCGTACTCTTCCGTCGCCCATTCTCTGACGGCCGGGACACCAGACTGTGGTGTACCGTCAACATCAAAGCTGAAGTTTGCGGTGTATTGATTGACGCGTCCCAAAACCGCCACGAGCGATGATTGTGCAGAATTGATCCAGGCATCGCTTACGAGCGTTCCGTAATTCGCCTGAAGATACTCGTCAATTGGTATCAGCAGGTCGTCCCCTGAATTGGTGTAAAAGCCGAAATTGGTCGTTCCGTTATCGAACGCGAACGCCAACGACGACCGCTTGTTTCTGATGATCCTGATATTCGTGCCGAAGAGCATCGTATGATTGCCCTTCACCCAGGTCAGATCGTTCGTGAAGTTATGCGTGGGATTCACCCGGCTGAATGCATAGGTGAAATTCTGGGGTGTGTATATGTTCCTGAAGGTTATCGCGTTCTCTGACGAGTCGCCCCGATTGCTGTAAGCGAGGCGGGTGAGGCCGTAGCTGAACCGATTTGTCAGGTTGTTGTTGATCAGCCACGTGTGGCTTGCTGCCATACCCAGCGGATGGCTCCAGCGCTCATCAGCCGGTGTGTCCGGCAGGAATGATGCGAGGCCGATCTTGTCCTGTTGATAGTTGCCACGGAACGAGAGCAAGTGCTTGCCGCTGCTGAAAGGGCTGTAATCGAACCGGGCCGTATGCGTATTCAACTCTACCGGTAC
>JAJNPX010000502.1 GCA_021155145.1 Acidisarcina sp.
AGATCCTCATGTGCAAAAAGTCTTGGATCATGCGCGCGGCGAGAATGCAGATGTCGTCGCGATCTGTGCAAAGCTCGAGGCCGAGCTGGTCGCACTCGACGAAGCCGAACGCAGGGAATATCTTAAAGACCTGGGGCTCGAGTCGAGCGGCGTCGATAAACTGATCAAGGCGGCCTATCACATGCTCGGGCTGATGTCGTTCCTGACGGCGGGAGAGAAGGAAGTTCGTGCATGGACGATCCCGATCGGCACGAAAGCCCCGCAGGCGGCTGGCGAGATCCATACAGATATCGAACGCGGTTTCATCCGTGCCGAGATCGTCTCCTACGACGATCTGGTCGCGTGCGGAAGCCGGAAAGCCGCGAGCGAAAAAGGCCTCGCCCGCCTAGAGGGCAAGGAATACATCATGCAGGACGGCGACGTGGTCGATTTTCGCTTTAACGTGTAAACATCATCCACTGGGTTTTACAAAGGTACCAGTCGCAAGGTAAGCCCGATAAGTAATTAAAATCCCTTCTTGTTGACTTGCCCACAAATTGCAATATAATCGCGCGGTCTGAGGTAAGGACTATATGACAATGCGACGATTTGCGGGCGTTTCGACCTTGGTTGCGGCATTCTTCCTGGCATCGGTCGTTGCGAGTTACGCACAGGTCCGCTGCGATGCGGCCGACTTTAGCTGCAGACTGCGTCAGGCAAATGCCGAGATCTCGGCCAATCCTGATAATGCCTTATACGTTCTTGGTCGGGCACGCATTTATGCCCAAATGAAGGATTACACATCGGCATTGGCCGATTTCGACCGTTGCCTCAGGATGGGTTGGGGTCAGTTACCGACCGGGCACGGACAGGCAATGACGTTCAAAGAACGCGGCGATATGAATTTCGATCGTGGGGAGTGGGACGCCGCGATCAGCGATTATTCCAGACTAATAGCAAGCGGCACCTATTCGGAGATCTATTGGAAACGCGGAAATGCCTATTTGTCGAAAGGCGACGCCCAGTCAGCTTTGTCTGACTTCGCTGTGACGGAGAGGATGATGCGTGAAAAAGGGGAGACGATCGGGGCGGGTTTCTATTTTCAACGCGGCCTGGCCAATTTTGCCTCTAAGAAATGGGACGAAACCATCTCAGACTTTACCCGGTCAATATCGCTAAACCCAAAGGAACCGGCGGCCTATTATAACCGAGCCGTGGCGTTCCAAAGCAAGAAAGACGAAAACTCAGCGCTGACTGATTTTTCCCAGGCCGTAACGGTTGACCCGACTTACAAAGATGCCTTTTTCGAGCGAGGCAAGATCTATCTCGGCAGGGAAACGTACGACCTCGCGATCGCTGATTTTTCCAAATATATCGCATTGAATAGCACAGAACCAGCGGGTTATGCCAACAGAGCCTTGGCCTATTACGGTAAGGGAGACGCTAACTCCGCGATCGCTGATTACTCGTCGGCTTTGGGGATAAAACCGGGATATGTCTTCGCGCTCGAAAGGCGGGCTGAACTCTACCGTAAAAAAAACAATTTCACATTGGCAATAGCAGATTACGACCGGTTGGCAAGATCGGACCCCTCGTCGGAAACGCCCTTTACTGCACGGGCCTCGATATACCAGGAAATGGGTGATCTACCGGCAGTCGAGCGTGAATATGCCCTTTATATCGCCGCCAATCCGCTGCACGGATTTCATATGCGCGGCCACTATTATTACGGCCAAAAACGCTACACCGATGCCGCGGCGGACTTTACGGAGTGTTATAAACGCGACAAAGTTTATGGTGACTGTCTGCTGGACAGGGCACAAACGAACGTGACGGCCAAGAATTTTGAACTGGCTCTGGCCGACATCGATGAATCGGTAAAGACGAAGCAGTCACTTGACCGGGCGAATTTCATAAAAGCCGATCTCTATTTTGGGCAGAAGGATTTTGCGCAAGCCATATTGATCTACGAGGAACTTATCAAAACAAATAAGTCTGCCTATTCTCCTCATACGCGAAAAGCAAATGCTCTGAGGGAGCAAGGTGAATTCTCGAAGTCTGAGTCTGAGTACACTGTTGCGATAGCGTCAGGCGAAAGAGCCGCATTCACCTATTTCAACCGTGCACTGCTGTTTATCAAGATCAACAAGAAGTCAGAGGCAATAGCTGACCTTAAAAAGGCATTGGAACTCGATCCTGATTACACGGACGCGAAAGACGAACTAAAGCGGCTGGATCAAACTACTACTCCTGGGCGGCCGACCAAGGTGGGACTGTGAGCTGAACCGAAAGATCTATGTTGAACCAGCCGCAAACACAGTCCCGTAGTATGACGACCCGCTCCGATAAGCAAGTGTGTATGTACTGCAGGACGGCGACGTGGTCGATTTTCGGTTCAATATTTAGCCGAAATTCGCGTTAATATGTGCAAAGCCGAAAAAGCGGGTTAGGCTGTCTAGCTATCGGTTCAGCTATTTTATCGCTTGCAAAACATCGGCAGTTCGGCGAAAATTAGGCTCTTGCCCAATGGCGGGTTCGTCTATCGGTTAGGACGCAAGATTCTCAATCTTGAAAGACGGGTTCGATTCCCGTACTCGCTACCAAACTTACCGACTTACATTCATCCGTTCCGATTCCGATACCGCTCGAAAAAATTGCCGATGCGGGTGACGGCGCGCTCAAGATCCGCAGCCTTTGGCAGGAAAACCATGCGGAAATGGTCCGGCGCAAACCAATTAAAACCAGTTCCCTGGACGATCAGCACACCTTCCTCCTCAAGCAGCTCACACGCGAATTTCTGATCGTCCTCGATCGGGTATATATCCGGATCGAGGCGAGGAAACATATAGAGCGCCGCCTTTGGCTTCACCACCGTGACACCCGGCATCGCGGAGAGCATATTAAATGCGATCTCCCGCTGCTCAAAAAGCCTCCCGCCAGGAGCCACAAGATCCGAGATGGATCGGCGGCCGCCGAGAGCCGCCGAAATTGCCAGCTGGCCGGGCGTGTTGGAACACAGCCTCATCGAGGCCAGCATGTTGAGGCCCATAATATAGTCGCCCGCGCGCGACCTGTCCCCGGAGACGGTCATCCAGCCGGATCGATATCCGCACGATCTGTAATTCTTGCTCAGCCCGTTAAATGTAAGAAACAGGATGTCATCGGCAAGCGACGCGACACTGGTGTGCACGCAGCCATCGAAGAGCGTCTGGTCGTAGATCTCGTCGGCAAACACGATGAGGTTATGCTGACGAGCCACTTCGACGAGCTTTTCAAGGTGAGATGTCGGATAAAGGGCGCCGGTAGGATTGTTCGGATTTATGATCACGAGGGCGCGTGTCCGCGGCGTTATCTTTTGCCGGATGTCGAGAATATCGGGCAGCCATCCGTCGCTTTCGTCGCACCTGTAATGGACCGGCTTTCCTCCGCTCAGGCTCACAGCGCCGGTCCACAAGGGATAATCGGGCGCCGGCACCAGTACCTCGTCACCGGTATCCAGCAATGCGTTGAGCGACATCACGATCAACTCCGACGCTCCGTTACCCAGGTAAACATCATCCGGGTTGACGCCCTTTACGCCTTTTGATCCGGCGTAATGGGCTACCGCCTCGCGCGGGGCAATGAGGCCCTTGCTGTCCGTATATCCGGCCGCCGACCGCAAACCGCTGATCATTTCCTCCACGATCTCGGACGGTGGTTCCAGGTCGAAAGCGGCAAGATTGCCGATGTTCAGCTTTATGATCTCGCGGCCTTCGGCTTCGAGGCGCTGGGCAAGCTCCAAAACGGGCCCGCGAATGTCATAAAGCACGCCTTTAAGTTTTTTGGACTTGAAAATTTCGTTCAATCGGCAGGGCCTCGGTGCAAATAAGGGAAGTACGGAAATTGATGAGTATGCCCTCGGTAGGATTCGAACCTACAACCAACGGATTATGAGTCCGCTGCTCTAACCGTTGAGCTACAAGGGCACGAACGAAGAGTCTAAAATATCGCAACCCTCTTATCAAGTTTCTGTCACGAAACCGTCCCGAAAGGTAGGCGGCGGAGGCGGTTCGTTTCGCGATAGCTGTGCGACAGCCAGAGCCCTTTGTCCTTGCCGGTCCGTCGTATCTTTCACGACGTAGATAGCCAGGCCTGCTGCAATGACCGATGTCACGCCCGTTAGGATAAAAAGATAGCCGCTGAGGGTCACTGTCGTCATATCCTCGGGGTCGAAAACCCGGGCGTTAATATTGGAGAATACGTTCGAGATGATCCAAAACGCCCACCAAAGCCCCATGTACACAGGTGCCGAATGCAAACTCGCGGAGAGGAAAACCGGCTCATCATCCACTTCAGGCGAGCTGTCCCACCACACCTCGCGGACGGCCTGAAAGGGCTTGACCAGGTTGGCAAACGGAATGAACCACCAGCCGACCGTCCATCCCGGGGTGAACTGTAGA
>JAJNPX010000503.1 GCA_021155145.1 Acidisarcina sp.
AATCGGAGAGGCCTACTTCGGTACCAGCGACCGCGAGCTGCATTAACGAACGTGCCAATTCGCACACCGGATGATCGATCCTTTGGTGATGGCCGGCGATCCCTAGTGCAGCAGTGTAATCGAAAGCGCCGAAATGTATCGATCGGCACCTGCCACGCGCAGCGTTAATAAGCTCCGGGATCATAATTCGGCCTTTCCTATCCATTATTGCCTCGGGCGTTTCGATCATTAGCTCTAACCCGATCGACCGTTTGGAAAGTCTATACTTCTTCTCGAATTCTCCGATACGGCGGCAAATATCCTTGACCTGTTTAGAGCTTGTTACCTTTGGAAGCGTTATCACGAATCCAGTGGGGAGACGGCCCGATGTCCGCTCCAGAAATGTAGCTAGAAACAACTCGAGGGTCTTGATGCCCCGTCCGTACGTCTCACGAGAGAGAGATTTTATCCGGAAACCCGAAAACGTCGTTATCTTTTTGCGGTTATAGGCATCGCCCAACGCGGCGGCGGCATCTACGGCGTGGGCGTCCTCTTCAACCTCGGGCCTGAAACCATAGCCGTCCTCAAAGTCGATCCGAAGATCCTCCACAGGTTCGATCTTAAGTTTGGCCTTGGTCTTTTGAAAGACCGACCATGCCAGCCATGCAGGAAAATTTTCGTGCTTTACGGCGTCTGGTGACGATCTTAGTTCCGCCTCGAGTTCTCTGATCGCTTTCGGGAACGAAGGAAGCCTTTCGTATCCCTCCAATCGAAAAGCAGATGCGAAATCGACAAAGGAAGGAGAATATGCCTTGATGGATGCCAAAGCGATCCGACCGAGTTTGCGGGGCGTCTCGACCGAGAACCGGTCGGCGCCGCCGTAAAACACGTGGATCGGTTGTCGGACGGATCCGTTTGGTGCAGCTTTCGCGCGTGGCGTCCTGATGATCAGCTGAATCCCTTCGTCTCCTTCCGAAATGACGTCTTTTGACATATCGAAGCTAGGTTTTTGACGGCGCGGGCGTACGAATTCCCGTATACTGTACGGAAGCGATCTTCCATTGCCCACCCAATTTCCGGCATACGAGCATTGTACGGATACTTCGCGGCGGAACAGGTTTGCCGTCAACGGTGATCACGAAATTCATTCGCGTGATAACGATCGCAAATGTTCCATATTTCCTGATCGAGAATTCGTCTGCTTCGACGGTCGTCGAAGGGCCCGCGGGACCCGGCTTTTGTTCTGGTTTGTAAAATCCCAGTACCTTGGTGCGCTCGTCAAATTCGCCGATGGGTGATATCTCGATATAGTCCGGCGTAAATATGTCGTCCAGGACGTTCGGCTTAAAATTGATCTGTGCCTCGGTCATTCGCTTAACCAATGAGCGAAGCTCGGCATCGTCTTTGTCGGTATTTTGGGCCGATGCGGTAAGTACAGCGATCGCCATGAACAAGAAGATAAGTGCGTTTCTTCTACAAATCGTCATTCATTTTCCCCCGAATTAACGAGATTTAATACGTCACAAAGTCCCGGATGTTCATTCTAAAAGATCTCATTGATAGCATCATCCAGATGTCGGACGCCGACGACGCGAATTCCTAAAAGCTTTTCCAATCCTTTCTTGTTCGACTCCGGCAAGATCAATTTCTTGAACCCGAGTGTTTGGGCCTCGCGGGCGCGGGCCTGCGCCTGAAGAACCCCGCGGACCTCACCGGTCAAACCAACCTCGCCGAACATTGCGATCTCCGGCGAGACCTGAAAGTTTCGATAACTCGAAGCAACTGCAGCGATAATGCCGAGATCCGCGGCCGGTTCGTCGATCTCCATCCCGCCCGCGACATTTATGAAAACATCATCGCCGGCGAGCTGAACCCCAAGCCGCTTCTCGATGACCGCGATGAGCAGAGAAGCGCGATTCTGATCGAACCCCTGGGTCATACGCCGTCCGGTCCCGAACTTCGTTCCGCTTACCAGGGCCTGCAACTCGACCAGCATCGGACGGGTGCCTTCCATACAAACGGTGACTACCGAGCCTGTGGCATTTTCAGGGCGTTCCTGAAGAAAGAGTTCTGATGGGTTGGCGACCGGAACCAGGCCCTCGTTCGTCATCTCAAAGACGCCGATCTCGTTCGAAGCTCCGAAACGGTTCTTGGTAGCCCGGATAATGCGGTGATTGTGATGCCGGTCTCCTTCAAAATAAAGGACGGTATCCACGATGTGCTCCAACGTTCTTGGGCCTGCTATCGAGCCTTCTTTAGTGACATGGCCGGTGAGAAAGACCGGCGTACCGGTTTGCTTGGCGAACATCATAAATTGACCGGCCACCTCGCGAACCTGAGATACGCTTCCGGGTGCCGACTCTATCTTTTCACTGAATACCGTCTGGATCGAATCCACGACCACAAGGTCGGGCCCGAGTTTCTCGATCTCAGCTAGTATGCTTTGGAGGTTTGTCTCGGGCAGCAAAAAGAGGTTCTGCGCGACGATGCCCAGCCGTTCGCCACGCATCTTTATCTGCCGTTCACTTTCCTCTCCCGAAACGTAAAGTACTTTTACCCCGCCGCTGCTCAGCTTGTCGGCGATCTGAAGCACGATAGTGGATTTACCGATGCCTGGTGCTCCGCCGATAAGTACAAGAGAACCCCCGACGATCCCTCCACCGAGCACACGGTCGAATTCCGCGATACCTGAAGCCGTTCTCGCTTCGTCCTGCGATTCGATAGAACCAAAAGCCACAGGCGCCGTTTCGCGGAACCGGGCCGAAATACCGCCTACAGCGGCGGCCGCAAAGGAACTTGGTCGAAAACGTTCCTCGACGTAGGTGTTCCATTCAGAGCAGTCAGGGCATTGGCCGATCCATTTTCTTGCCTGGCGGCCGCAGTTTTGGCACGCAAATATGGACTGAGGGTCCTTAG
>JAJNPX010000509.1 GCA_021155145.1 Acidisarcina sp.
TGCACCGACCCGCAAGGGATCGGTGCACCGATGCGGGAGACGTCGCGATCTCTAGGCGCAAGCGCTGTGGCCGCAATCGCATTTGATCTCGGTCAGGTCGTGACCGGCCGCGTCGCGGCAGTGGTCACTGCAATATCCATCTTCACCTTGCGAAGCACATTTGCACATTTCATGTCCGCATTTTCCTTGATCCGCCATTTCGTTTCCTCCCTTAGAATTGAATTAACTATTGTTTCGGAGCGGAGATCTCTACATCGATCTCCTTCTTGTCGGCGCCCATAGATCCGCCGCTGTAAAAAAATACTCCGGCAATGATCGCCACTATGATGACGAGCGCCAGAGCCCAAACGACGCTGCTTCCCGTTCCTTCGCCTTCTGCCATGTAAATTTCCTCCCCAAGTTCGCGTTCTTGATCGGCTTCACGAGGGGTATCCTCGAGAGGCTCCCGTTCAAAGGTGTCATCGGCAAATGCTATGCCGAACCGCGACGCCCGTAAAAAGCGCAGCGATAGAACACCGAGGCGTACGGATCGAATACACAGTCATCCGGTTCCAGTACTATCTGCCCCATGGTGAAGTCGTGGTCAACTTCCAGGTTTGCAGTCTTTCGGGTCGATCGGAGTCGCCTTCCACTCGTGAGAGTACGTCGCGCATTTGCCCATAATGCATCCGGTACCATCGACAAGCATCGTGCCGTCATCCCGGATCTCATACGGGCCGGATCCAGTCGCATTAAAGGGCCCGGAGTATGTGTAATTGCCCTTTGTGGGGCTCGTCGGCGTGAATTCGAACAGCAGCGTGCCGGGAACGGTGAACTTCTTTGTGGTGTCGCAAACGTCGCCTTCCTGTATGGCATCGTCGATCGTTCCCGAGATGCGAAAGGCCTTCTTGGCCGCGGCGGCCGGTACTCCGCCAGGAGCAGCCGGAGAGGAGGACGGCGCGGGCGGCTGAGGTGAGGAACCGGACAAGTTCGCGATCGCGTCCGGACGGCATCCGCAGGCGACCGCCGCGATCAGCACAAATAGGGCGATGCCGCCCTGGATCTTATTGTTCATATTATAGGCCCGCCACATTCAAACCGCGTAATTCGCTGACTTAATGGCTCATGAACGGGCGGGCCGCAGGACCTGAGGATCTAGCTGGCCGTTGCCCGCTTAGGTGCTTCAGATGTAAAGAATTCGAGCAGGTCGGCGTTTATGGTCTCGTGATGGGTCGTGCACATTCCGTGCGGGAAGCCCGGATAGACCTTAAGGATCGCGCCTTCGACCAGCTTGGACGAAAGCATAGCCGAGGCTCCGATGGGAACTACCTGATCGTCATCGCCATGTATGATCAGGGTCGGAATGTCGAACTTTTTCAGGTCTTCGGTAAGGTCGGTCTCTGAAAACGCCTTGATACAGTCGTACGCGGGCTTGAAACCGGCCATCATGCCCTGCCGCCACCAGTTGTCGATAACGCCTTTCGACACCTTCGCATCGGGACGGTTGAAGCTGTAAAACGGCCCGCTGGCGACGTCATAATAGAACTGCCCGACGTCGTCGATCATCGCCTGGCGAAATCCGTCAAAGACCTCTATCGGCAAACCGCCGGGATTGCTCTCGGTCTTGAGCATCAATGGCGGTATTGCGCCGATAAGTACGGCCTTGGCAACGCGTTCGGTCCCATGGCGGCCGATATATCGTGTGACCTCGCCGCCGCCGGTCGAGTGGCCAACGTGGATCGCATCTTTCAGGTCGAGGGCCTTTGTCAGATCGGCCAGGTCATCGGCATATGTATCGAGGTCGTTTCCCTCCCACGTCTGCTGAGACCGCCCGTGGCCGCGTCGGTCGTGGGCGATGCAGCGAAAGCCGTGCGACACGAAATAGAATATCTGTTTGTCCCAGTCGTCAGAACTCAGCGGCCAACCGTGACTGAATACAATTGGCTGGCCGGATCCAAAATCCTTGTAAAAAATCTCAACTCCGTCGCGAGTAGTGATCGTCGGCATTGCGTTCCTCCTTTTTTATTTTGGAATCTTAAATCTAGACTTCCGCGAGCACATTTACAAGTGATTTTATTGCCGTTAGAAAAATTTAAGATCGAGAGCGCGGCCCAGATGAATAAGAGCGCCCAGGCGTCAGCCGATGAGCCGCAAATAGAAACGATTTGGAAGGCGCATAGTGATTCTAGTATTCTTCTCAAAACAGGGAGGACATATGGAACGTAAGACAGCGGACGAATATCCGCAGGAATTATTGGATCTCTTTCACGAGTATCAGCACGGCGACATCGATCGCCGCACCTTTTTCAGCGGCCTGGGCAAATTTGCGGTCGGCGGGCTGACGGCAGCGGCGATCTTTGAGAGCCTCACGCCGAACTACGCATGGGCACAGACTATTCCGAAGGATGATAAGGACATCAAGGCCGGCTATGAAACGGTCGAATCACCGGCGGGCAACGGTTCGATCAAGGGCTATCTTGCGAAACCCGCGAAAGGGAAGAAGTTCGCAAGTGTGTTGGTCATTCATGAGAACCGCGGGCTCAATCCCTATATCGAAGATGTCGCCCGCCGCCTCGCAAAGGCCGGATACATGGCGTTCGCTCCGGACGGGCTCACCTCGGTCGGCGGTTACCCCGGTGATGAGCAAAAGGGTGTCGCACTGTTTCGCACCGTCGACGGCAAGAAGATGACCGAGGATTTTGTTGCGTCAGCGTTGTGGCTTAAGAAGCGCCCCGACAGCACCGGCAAACTGGGGGCGGTCGGTTTTTGTTTCGGCGGCGGAATGGTCAACCAGCTTGCGGTCCGGCTCGGCAAGGATCTGAACGCGGGCGTTGCTTTCTACGGCCGCCAGGCGGGCGTCGCGGATGTGCCG
>JAJNPX010000510.1 GCA_021155145.1 Acidisarcina sp.
TGTCAGCCGGGATCAGGACATCCAAAAGGCGGGAAAACGAGCCTGAAGCCAAGTGATAACCAATCGTCTAGATCATGGAATCTAATCGGCTCGCGACCTTCGGAGGATATATTTGATTCATAGATAAATGTTGTGTTAGTGCGTCGAAGCGAAGATGCGGGTTCAGAGTAGAGAATGAACAGGAGTGCAGGGGGTTGTTACAATTTCCACTACAGTGCCTTTTGGGGGTAGGCGTCAAAACCTGTAAGTTATTGAAAACATTGGAGCCGGTGAAGGGACTTGAACCCCCGACCTGATGATTACAAATCAACTGCTCTACCAACTGAGCTACACCGGCAATTTGGCGGGTCGCCGCGGCATTACGGCGAAGCGAAATACTACCAAAGTGGCAAAGGGGATAGCAAATTGGGAGCAACACACGATCCCGGACGGGCGGGATTTTCAGGTATTCTCATCGCATTTCGCAATCACTGCAGGAACAGTGGTTGTCTCGATGGGCCGGCGTAGAAGAGCGAGATCAGATGGTGACGGATCTCCCGGCAGATCGCACCGCCAAATCGTATTGCAAAACATTGAAAAAACTTGTTGACGCCAAGCTCTGCCAGACATTAGAATTAGATATGCCCTAGATGGGCCTATACCACCACTGCCTTTCGAGATCCTCTAGTTCAGCGAGCCTTTCATAAAAAGAGATCCTAACGGCTTACACAAAAAGGAGAGTATTGTGAACCTTCAAAGCTTTCGCAAGATAGGTACTGCGTCCATATTCGCAGCCATGAGTTTATTTGCCGCGCACACTTTCGCACAACAGCCGATGACCGTTACCGGTGACATCAAGAGTCGGGACATGCGGGTCGCCGAGCGCAATAACCTATATTGTGCCGGTTACGTCACGAGCTCTTCGATCGATACGAGCCAGCGGATCGTCGGCGGCTGGAATGAGCAAGACGGCTGGTTCTATTCTCAATTCAATTACGTCTATCTGAACGGCGTGAGCGGAGCCAAACCGGGCGATATGTTCTCGGTCGTTCGGCCGCGTGGCCAGGTCAAGACCAAATGGACCCGAAAGGACAAGCTCGGAATGTACGTTCAAGAGGTAGGCTCGGTCGAGGTCGTGCGGGCGAAGGGCGATCATGTCGTCGCTCGTGTGCACACCTCGTGCGATAACTTCCTTTTGGGTGATCTGGTTCGTCCGATGGAGACGCGGGTTGCGCCGATGTTTGAAAACCGTCCGGCGCTCGACCTTTTCGCCGACCCGTCCGGCAAGGCGATGGGAAGGCTTTTCATGGCACGCGACAATATGGAAGTGCTGAGCCGCGAGAATATCGTCTATGTCGACCTCGGCAGCGAAGACAACGTCAGCGTCGGGGATTATCTGACGGTGTTTCGTCCGCTCGGTAAGGGCAATCCCTTTGAAAATGACGAGGACGAATCGGTCGCGGCCCGGCAAGCCGGTTATCAGAGCTACGAATATCGCGGCGGACGCTTTTCCAATCAAGCTGCCCGCAAATCCGGCGAGAATGCGACCGGACGCGTCGTTACCACCGAAAAAGCGAAAGAAGGCCGCCCTGACATTCGAAAGGTCGTCGGTGAGTTGATCATTCTCAATGTCAAGGAGCGAACGGCAACGGCCATGATCGTCCGAAATGCTCAAGAGATACATACGGGCGATTGGGTCGAAGTACAATAACTCCTCTTCAATTTCTCCTCGAATTAAGGACGGGCCATTCGTGGTCTGTCCTTTTTTGTTTCCGCGGGAGATCATTGCGTCGCCAACTCGACGTCGTGTATCATCCCGATAACCTACGATCGGAGGTGTCTATTCAATGAAAGCCAGATCGGTGCTAAGCGGAATGATCTTGACCGCGGCGCTTTGTTCCACCATCGCGGGTCAGGGCGAGAACCCGCCCACGCCGCCGCCAGAACCCGCAAAGGAACAGGCCTCGCCGTGTCCTTCGATCGTGCTTCAGAGCTCGACACCGCGGCGTGTTCGCGAGGGGCAGCCGGTCTCGTTCGTAGCCCAGATCAAAGGCGGCGAAAAAGACGTTGTGCCCAGTATCGTATGGCAGGTCTCGGCCGGTGTGATCAAAGACGGGCAGGGAACCCAGCGGATCGAGGTGGATTCGACAGGTGCGGGCATCTATCGAGCGATCGTGGCCGAGATCTGGGTCGGCGGATACGCCCCCGAGTGTAATTCGCAGCCGGAGCCGTTCACTGTCCAGATAGTGCCGCCGGCAAGCAAGGCCGACGAATTCGGCGAACTTGCTGCCGACGACGAAAAGAAGCACATCGACGCGGGCGTTAACTACCTGCTGCAGTCTGCCGACAAACTCTTTGTAATAGCCTATGCCGGACGCTCGAGTGAACGCGGATATGCCCTTACCTCGCTGCGGCGGATCCGGGATCAGTTCATTCGAAGCGGAGTTCCGGCAAACCGTCTTGCGACGATCGACGGCGGCTTTCGTGAACATCCGGCATTCGAATTTTGGATCGTTCCCGAAGGAGCCGAGGCGCCGCGTCCCACGCCGACGATCGACCGCAAAGACATCGTCTACCCAAAGCCAACTCGCGTTAGAAAGCCGTAACGCCGGCCTCTAATCTTTGGCCTTTGCTTCTTCGGCCGGGATCGACTTTTGCACCTTGCTCTTTTTGCTTTCCGAAAAGAAAAAGGACAGGTAATCGTACATCGACCAAATTGCGAGGGCGACCGAGGCCCAAAGGGCGCCGCGGCCGATTAGATAGCCGAAGACCTTACAGTCGTTCAATGTGAGCGACAGGGTCGGTAGATTTGCAAAGGCCGTGCGAACCTCAGCCACCTCCCAAAAACGGATCGCGGGGTAATCGAGCCCAAAATTAGATACAGGCGGATTTCCGGCCGCCGCCGCGACCAGCAGGGCGACGATCGCGACGCACTGTGCCCACATCTTGATCTTGCCGCTCGTCTGAGCCTGTATGACGATCCCCTCCGATGCGGCGACCGACCGCAGCCCTGTGACGATGAATTCGCGACCGAGGATTATGACAACTGCCCACGAAGGCGCCAGATGCTTTTCGACGAGCACGATCAATGCGGCCGAGACAAGGAGTTTATCGGCGATAGGATCGAGAAATTTTCCGAGCGTCGAGACCTGGTTTCGCCTCCGGGCGAGGTGCCCGTCGAGTATGTCGGTCAGCGACGCGATCAGAAAAAGAATGATCGCCAACACGTAGCCGCTGATGCCAAACCAATTTTCGCCGACCGGAGTGAGCAATGCAACGACGAGCAGGGGAACGACGACGATCCGGGCAAATGTAAGATAGTTCGGCAAATTCACGACTAGGTCGAGTTTATGGCTGTCAACGTCAAAGTTCAAGATTGGCATTGCTTTCACGCAATAAATGCCAAAAGATCGAACCCTCTACTGCAACTGGCGGACGGCCATCATTAGGACCGTGGGGTTTCCGGCCCACCGAACCGCAGACTGGCTCAACGTGCCGCGAGACCGCCGCCGCGAGCTGATATACCGACTCGCCCAGGAGGGATCTCGTTGAGTTTTGGAAACCACTTGGAAACCGGCTTGGAAACCAGTTTGGAAACCGGTTTGGAAACCGATCAGGCTGATGCCGTAAGTCGTTGTCGTGGCAGAGATTACGGTGTTTGCGAAAGGTTGGAAACTATGGTTTCTATTAAGAAATAATTTCCGGTTTCCATTCGATTCACCCATCGCTGCCGCCGCCGACACCTCCATTATCAAAGAACCGATGCTCCCGGTGGCCTGAACCGCCGAGAGCACGCCGTTGCGAGTATAGCACATTCTCGCGTCAGTGAATTGAGCCTTCTGCCTGCTTTGCCTGCAATTAAAGTCCGCCCTCGATCTCGATACGAGTTATTCCTGGCATATGCGTTTGAACGAAGGTACGATAAATGAATCAAGAGACAATTGCAATATTGCATGACTGACCCCATTCTTTTTGCGAACAATGAAGTCGGCGAGGA
>JAJNPX010000518.1 GCA_021155145.1 Acidisarcina sp.
GAGATCGAGATGGGTGCCGGGGGAGAGTATCGTGAGATCTCGCGGCCGGATCGCATCGTTTGCACCGAACAATTCGACGACCCATGGTACCCGGGCGAGGCGATATCGACCGTTACATTCGTCGAGGAAGACGGCATTACAACGCTGACAAACACGATGCGATATGCCTCGGCCGAGGCACGCGATACGGTTTTGCAGTCGCCGATGGAAGAGGGCCTGTCGCTCGGTTACGACCGGCTTGAGGCTTTGCTGACCGACTCGGCCCAAGCCGCCGGATCAGGAGAATGACCTCGATGGACGAACAAGTCAAGGCATACAACATGGCGCTCTCGGATAAGGATCGCGAGATCTGCGACCTGCTTAGGAGCGAGATAGATCGCGGCCTCCCCAAAGCGGAGAACAAGGTCTGGCACGCGCATCCCGTTTGGTTTTTGGATGGGAACCCGATCGTCGGTTACAGCAAACAAAAGCCCGGTATCAGGCTGATGTTCTGGAGCGGTGCGGATTTTGACGAAGAAGGATTGAACGTTCGCGGAGCGAAGTTCAAAGATGCATCGATCTTTTACACCGACGTTTCCGAGATCGATACCAAAGCCCTAAAGCGTTGGCTCCGAAAGTCAAAAGAAATTCAGTGGGACTACAAGAATATCGTAAAGCGAAAAGGCGTATTGGAACGACTCTTCTAAAGAGTCGGGGAAACCGTCATTCGGTCGATGTTAAGATGGGAGGGTATTTTGAACTATACTCGACATCATCTTTATGGCGATACTTCGAAAAAGGGAAATAGAGAATCTCGAGCAGCTAAGCGGCGAAGAGCTTGAAAGGTTTCTTGACTCGCTCCCGGAACGTCAGGAAACCGTCAGCGAACTGCTGGATCATCTCGAAGACGAACTGTACGAGTCGGAATGTGATCACAGCCTGCGACTCTCGATGAAATTCATGATGGACCGCGGGCTTAACTTTCCAAAGTTCACAAGCTGGCTTAACAACAACGGCGGCTATTGCGATTGCAAGGTTATGGAGCAGATCGCGCCGATCTGGAGGCGGAAGTTTGGCGATGATTAGGGCCGCTATTTAAGGATGTCCGCAAGAAAAATACCGGTATGCGAGCCGGTTGTTTTGGCGATCTTTTCGGGTGTACCCGCCGCGACGACGTGCCCGCCGCCCACCCCGCCCTCGGGGCCGAGGTCGATGATCCAGTCGGCGGTCTTTACGACATCGAGGTTGTGCTCAATGACGACAAGGCTTGCGCCGTTATCGATCAGGGCGCGAAAGGCTCCAAGTAGCTTGTTTATATCCTCGAAATGCAGGCCCGTTGTCGGCTCGTCAAAAATGAACAGGCTGTTCGAGTTAGAGGTCAGCGCAAGATGGGATGCCAATTTTACGCGCTGAGCCTCGCCTCCGCTAAGAGTGGTTGCCGATTGGCCGAGGCGGAGATATCCCAAGCCGACCGACTCCAGGACCTTCAGCTTGTTCACGATCTTCCTGGCGTCTTTGAAAAAGAGTATCGCTTCGCGAACTGTTAGCTCCAGGGCCTCAGCGATATTTTTGCCCTTGTATCTCACGTTCAGGATCTCTTCGCGGAAGCGCGTCCCTCGGCAGTCCTCGCAGGTCAGCTCGACGTCGGCGAGGAACTGCATTTCCACGATCACGGTCCCGCTGCCCTGACACGTCTCGCAGCGGCCGCCGGGCACGTTAAATGAAAAGTGTGACGGGCCGTAACCTTTCGTTTTCGCGGCTTGTGTCGATGCATAAACGTCCCGGATAGCATCGTAGGCCTTCATATACGTGACCGGATTGGACCGGGGCGTGCGGCCGATCGGGGACTGATCAACGAGAATGATGTCGTCGATGTGCTCACCGCCGCTCAACTCCTTGAAAAGCCCGACATGGGTATTCCACTCGCCTCTTTGCTTTTTGAGCCCAGCGTAGAGCACGTCGTGGATCAGCGTCGATTTACCCGAACCGGAGACGCCGGTCACACAAACAAGCGTGCGCAGCGGGATCTCGACCGAAATGTTTTTAAGATTGTGTTCGCGTGCCCCGGTGATCTTGATCCATTCGTCGCCGGGCTTCCTTCGTTTTTGCGGGACCTTTATCTCGGCATCGCCGCGAAGGTATTTTGCAGTGAGCGAGGTCTTACTTTTCATCAGGGCCTTGAAAGGGCCCTCAAACACGATATTGCCACCGAGTTCGCCGGCGAAAGGGCCGATGTCGATGATATGATCGGCTGCACGCATCGTCTCTTCATCATGCTCGACGACGAGCAAGGTGTTCCCTATATCCCGCAGGCTCTGGAGTATCTTTACCAGTCGGGCGTTATCGCGCGGGTGAAGGCCGATGCTCGGTTCGTCAAGCACATAAAGCGTTCCGACAAGCAAAGAACCGAGATTTGTAGCGAGCTGGATCCTTTGTGCTTCTCCGCCCGAGAGCGTTGCGGCAAGGCGGCTCAGCGACAGATAATCGAGGCCGACCTCGACCAGGAACCGGAGCCGCCGACGGATCTCGAGGAGCAGTTTCTCTGCGATCTTGGCGCGCTCATCGCTGAGCTTCAGCGTTTCGAAGAATGCAAATGCATCCGCGATCGAGAGATCCAGAATACCCGGAAGATCACGTCCGCCGACCTTCACGTCGCGGGCCTCTTGCCGGAGCCGCGAGCCGTTACAGTCCGGACATTTTGTGTAGCCGCGGAATTTCGCCAGGAACACCCGAACATGGAGCTTATATTTCTTAGTTTCAAGCCACTGGAAGAAGCCCTTTACCCCTCTCCATCCTTCATCGCCAAAGATCACGCAATTCTGCTGAAAATCGGGAAGGTCGACGTAGGGAACTTTTATGTCGATATTTGCAGAGGCGGCATATTTAAGCAGTTCTTTCTGCGCCCATGCATATTGCGGCCGCGTGAATGGTTCGATCGCTCCATCCTTTATCGACTTGAGTGGGTCGGGAACGACGAGGTCATAATCGACACCGATCGTGTTGCCGAATCCCTGACAGGACGGGCATGCACCGTACGGCGAATTAAAGCTGAAAAGCTCAGGCTCCGGTTCTTCATAGGGCGTGCCGTCGTATTTGCACACAAAGCGGTCAGAGAAATTCAACCTGAGTGGATCGGCGTTTTGCCCCGGCTGGCTCGCGACCTCGATCACGGCAGCATGACCTTCGCGAAAGCAGGTCTCAAGCGAATCGACGAGACGCTGGCGGATGTCCGTGTCGGCCTTCAGCCTGTCGATAAGCACAAATGTGTCCTGAAAATCACTGAACGGATAGTCTTCCGGGCGACTTAGTTCGATCACGCCGCCATCGCGATAGAGCCGGGAAAAGCCCTGCTGAAGCAGCGAGATCAGATAGGCAGAGACGCTTAGATCGGCCGCAGACGCCTTGACCCTCGTGCCCTTTCTCGCCTTTGTGACGCGATTCGGACCATCCTGCAAGATCGGAAAAAGCACGTAGAAACGGACGCCGGGTTCTAGCGTTGCGAGTATCTCTTCGGCCGCCGATTCCGGAGAATCCTTCTTTACCTCGCGGCCGCAGACATGACAGAAGGTCTGGCCGGCGCGTGCGTACAACAGGCGGAGGTAATCGTAGATCTCGGTCTGCGTCGCTACGGTCGATCTCGGGTTGCGAGTAGAATTCTTTTGGCGGATCGCGATGGCAGGCGCGATACCCGTAATTTCGTCAACGTCCGGCTTGTCCATCCGTTCGAGAAATTGGCGGGCATAGGCCGAAAGGGATTCCACGTACCTGCGCTGCCCCTCAGCGTATATCGTATCGAATGCCAACGAAGACTTGCCCGAGCCGGAGACGCCGGTAATAACCGTAAACTTGTTGTGCGGCAGCGAAACGGAGACATTTTTCAGGTTGTGAACGCGGGCTCCGCGGACCTCTATCGCTTGTTCTTTCTTACGGGCAGGCTGCATAGCTCAAAACTCCGGCTAATGGGCAAAACTCGATGTTAACACGTTGCAATGATGAAACAAAAAGGGAATTATGAGGGTACAACACCGACACTTCTCAGGATGCTAGACATTCCCCTATGATCGCTCCGCTTACGGGCCTTTACAGCGTCGGATGTTGCCAGTGCGGACTAGTAATAATTGCACACGGGTGTCGTGCGAAGTTCAACGGCGATCGAACACCCGATCTGTTGTTATTGTTCAGGAAGATGGTCGGAAAAAGGTCCTTGCCGTCGGCACGGTGAAACCGGCAGCCAACTGATCACCAGCGAAGGTCATAACCGGTAAAATTGTCACGCCACGGTTCGGATTCTTCGCGGGGCATAAAGGGAATGACGCCGTCGAGATAGATCGCCTCGTCGACGCCGCGGCGGATACGGTAGTTGTGTCCCGAGGGCGAGGCGATCGAGATCGAGATGAACTCATCTGTCTTGCGGGCAACGACCGCGACGCGCCAGTCCTTCTTTGACCGCACGAGCAATCTGCCTCCGACCGGCATCTCGCCGAGAGTTATTTGTGATCCGGCAAATTCCACGCCTTTTTATATCTTGAATACTCGCCCTCGGGCATCTGCACAAGGTACGGGTTCTTGGTTGGGTCGAGCCAGTCAACTATCCTTTCGAGGTCATTGCGGGCCATCGCGGTGCATCCGCTTGTGGGCGATCTCGCGTCCTTCCAGATGTGGAGAAAAATGCAGGAACCGTTGCCCTTCACGACCGGATAAGAGTTGTATCCGACGAAAACTCCGAGGTCGTACTCGGGCGTGATCGACGCCATTTTCTCGGAACTACTCCAATCAAAGATCCCTACCTGAAGGCGTCCGACAACCTTGTTGTAGTGTGTCGATTCGGGATCGTCCACGCACTCGGTCTGATCCTCGATCTTGCGATACGAGAGCTTTGAGGTTATCGATCCGGCCTTTCCGAAAGCGAACGTCAATGGAAACATCCCCGCGGGTGACTTGCCGTCACCTTCTTTCTTG
>JAJNPX010000528.1 GCA_021155145.1 Acidisarcina sp.
TTTTCGATCATCTTTTTCTGGCCAAAACCCGGAAAGCTTATCGTCAGTTTTACGTTGTCGCCGCTTCCCTCCCGTCTTAGCACAAGACCTTTTCCGTACTTCTCGTGCCGCACCTGAGCGCCCGGAATAAAGGTCGGAACAACGGCCGGCGGTTCTTTCCGTACGGTCTGCGAAGCAGCCGCCTTGAGTTTCTCAAAGCCGGTCGGTTTCCGCCGTGCTTCGTCCTCAGATCCGGTCATATCGGCTTTGTCCGCGGCCTCGCGTATCTGGCCGCCGGCCGTTGCTTCCTTTTTTTTGAAGAATTCGGCTATGGCCTCGCTGCTGTTGTAGGTCTTGCCGGTGTACAGGTTCTTTGGTTTCGGCTGTTCCTGATGGCCTCGCAGGGCCGCGGCGGCCCGTCTGTTCTCGGTCGCGGCGCCGCCTCGCGCATATGAGAGCCAGGAGGCCCCGTACGACAGGTCCTCGATCAGCTCGAGCGGCATTTCGTTCAGGAATTGCGACGGCTCGGCCGCGATCTGTTCGCCATACACCCTGCGTCTCATCGAGTGCGTGATATAGAGGACCTTTTCGGCACGGGTGATGGCAACATAGGCAAGACGCCTTTCCTCTTCGAGTTCCTTAATGTCGTTGAGGCTCCGCGAGTGCGGGAACACTCCGTCCTCCAATCCGACCAGGAAGACCACAGGAAATTCGAGCCCTTTGGCCGAATGGATCGTCATCAGCGTGACACGTGCGGCCAGGTCCAAACTGTCGGTGTCGGACGTAAGGGCCGCATGGTCGATAAAATCGCGAAGTCCCGCGTCGGGCATCCGGTCGTAATCCGCGGCGGCGTTCACAAGCTCTTCGAGGTTCTCAAGCCGGGCCTCGGATTCGTCGGAATTCTCCGACCCAAGCATGAAAGAATAGCCGCTGTCATCGATCGCCGCGATCACAACATCAGAGACCTTTTTCTCGGAATCGGCCGCCTCTGCGGCTTTCGTTTGCAGGCCCTCGATGACCTTTTTGAAGGACCGAAGGGCTTCCTTTGCCCGATTTGTAAGATTCGGGGTGATGCCCGACATCGGCTCCGTTATGATGGCCAGAGCCTCCCAAAGCGAAACGCCCAGATCCTTTGCCCGCGACTGCAGCTCGTCCAGCGTGGTCTTCCCGATGCCCCGCGGCGGCGTGTTCACAACGCGAAGCAATGCGATGTCGTCCGCTGGGTTCAGCGCGAGTTTGAGGTAGGCGATGATGTCCTTGACCTCCTGCCTCTCATAGAACGAAAACCCGCCGACGATGTTGTAGTCGATCCGCATTCTGCGAAGTTGTTCTTCGAACACACGCGATTGAGCATTTGTCCGATACAGAACGGCGATCCGCATCTGCGGGTCTTTTCTCAGATACTCCTCGATCCTGGCCGCAACAAAACGGCCCTCGCCGTCGGCGTCCTGCGCCTGGTAATAAAAGATCCGCTCGCCGCCGGCATTCGATGTCCAGAGCTTCTTCTTCTTTTGATTGATGTTATGGGCGATGATCGCATCCGCCGTGTCGAGGATCGTCTGAGTCGAGCGATAATTCTGTTCGAGCAGGATCACCTTCGCGTTCGGGAAATGCTGTTCGAATTCGAGGATGTTACGGATATCGGCCTGGCGGAATCCGTAGATCGACTGTGCGTCATCACCGACCACGCAGATGTTCTGCTGCTTCTCGGTGAGAAAAGTGATCAGGGCGAGCTGCAGCGGATTCGTGTCCTGATACTCGTCGACGAGGATGTACCGGTAACGGTCGTTGTACTTTGCACGGACCTCGTCCGACTTGCGAAGCAGACGAACGGTCTTGATCAGCAGGTCATCAAAATCGAGCGCATTTGCCACCTTTAGCCGCTCTTCATACATTCGAAAGACCTTTGCGGCGGCCGCACGTTTCTCATCCGTATGCTCGACCTTCGACGCGAATAGTTCGACATCTTCCCCACGGTTCTTGGCCGCCGAGATGGCCGAGCGTACGACCCGCGGGACGATCTGCTTTTCATCGAAGCCAAGATCTTTGATGCAAGCCTTTACCACCTTCTGCGTATCGTCGGTGTCGTAGATGGTAAATGTCTTCTTGTAACCCTCATTCAGAGCTTCGATGTCCTGCCGCAAGATCCTCACGCATAGGCTGTGAAATGTAGAGATCAGCGGAAACGAGTTCAGCCGCTCGTCCCGCAGCAGTTCGCGAACGCGATCTCGCATCTCGCCCGCCGCCTTGTTGGTGAACGTGACCGCAAGAATGTTGTGCGGGGCAATGCCCTTTTCCTTGATAAGGTGGGCGATACGAACGGTAATTACACGGGTCTTGCCGGACCCGGCACCCGCCAGTATCAGCAGCGGCCCTTCGGTCGTTTGAACGGCTTCCGCCTGTTGGGGATTAAGTGAGGATAATGCTTCCATTAATGTGATCCGAAAACTAATGTTAAGGTTTCGCAGTTGATGGGTCAAAGAAGGCAAATGTCGTTGACGAATTCCTCTCAATATGAGAGTATTTTGTTGGGCATCTCGTCCTGCAAGCGTTTCGAACCTGAATGCGGATCATATCGAAGAGGAAACTGCGAGAGTTTTGGGCCGAGAAGCCGGAAGCAGAAGTACCCCTTAGGTTATGGTACGACGTAGTGAGAAGATCCGACTGGAACAGTTTTGCGGACGTCCGAGGGACGTTTCGCCATGCGGACATATATAAAGATTGTGTGATCTTCGACATCGGAGGCAACAAGTTCAGATTGATCGCAAAGGTCCGGTATCGCATCAAACGTGTGTATGTCCGGTTTGTATTAACTCATCGCAAATACGATAAGAATGACTGGATGGACGATTGTGAGTGTTAGATATGGCTGCAGTTTTCAATAGGAGCAAGTACGGAGCGTTGTTGATGGAAACAGCTCCGGAAGTCATCGGTTCCGACCAGGAGCTTGAACGTGCTGAGCAGATCGTCAATGGGCTTCTAAGCAAGGGCGAGCGTTTGTCGCCTGAAGAAGAGAAGCTGCTCGAACTGGTTTCGGACCTGATCGAAAAATATGAAGACGAGCATTACCCGGTCCCGAGTTCCGAACCGGCCGACGTTTTGCGTTTCTTGATGGATGACCGAGGGTTGAAACAGAGCGATCTTTTACCCATTTTTGGCTCGAGCGGTATCGCCTCGGAAGTGGTGAACGGAAAGCGGTCCATAAGCAAAGCTCAGGCAAAAAAACTCGCTGAGTTCTTTAATGTATCGGTCGAGCTGTTCATTTGATCAACACGTACCCGGTGGCCTGACGGAAAAGAGCACCCGACATCGACATCGCCCTTGTACACCACCAGCCAATGTTTCCCCGCTATAAGGTCATTTGATGATCGCCTGAATATCCTTGAACTTCTCGTGACGCGAATCCCGCATCATCTCAAATAGGGCCATTTCCATCGATGAGGCTACGACCCCGCTCGCGAACATCTTGTCGATGCCGGCCCGCCTGTCGTGCTCGAATCGCGATGCGACGCAATCGGCCAGCAGATGGACCTGATAGCCCGCATCGAGCAGGTCGTGAGCCGTCTGGTTAACGCAGACATGGGCCTCGATGCCGCATAGAATGATCTGCTTTGCCTGGTACTTCTCAAGCGCACCCGCAAAACCCGCCTGGCCAAACACGCTGAAGCTCGACTTTTCAATAAATTCAGCATCATCCGAAAGGCACAGCAGAAGTTCTTCGGCAGTTCGCCCCAACCCCTGCGGATACTGCTCGGTCACGACGACGGGCCGCCCGAGTATCTGACATCCGCGGATAGCCATCGCGATCCGCGAAACGCTCTCGGCAAAAGACGGGATCGCCTTGCGAAATGCTTCCTGTACGTCGACCACGACCAGCAGGCATTCATCAATGTTCAGCGAATTCTTATGCATCTTCGGCTTTCTCGTTCGCGGCCGCCTCCTGCTTCGCCTTTGTCGCCGACTCTTTTGCCCGCATCTCTTTCTTATATGTCTTAAAGAAAAAATATACGGCGGCAAATGAAAGTATAAGGATCAGGATCATCATCGCGGCGATGAAGATCACCTCGGCGGTTGCGCTTCCGGGCATATCACGATTTTAGCAAGGGTTGGAGGGAAACTCGAATCGGTGTCAGTGCGGAGCCTGATCCGGCGGAAAGGAAAGCGTGACATCGACCGGATCCGAAAGAAGCATTGACCTGTAAGATTCCGGGATCTGCTTGACCTTTTTAGAACCGTCGGTGACTAGGTGAAGAGTCTCGCCCTCGGCAATCAGCGCTTCGGTGTCTTTCCGTACGATCTCGTAAATGAACCGGATGGAGCGGCTGCGGACCTCGGCGACCCTCGTTCGCACGCTGAGCAGATCTTCGTAATAAGCCGGGGATTTATACCTTACGTAGGTTTCGGCGACGACCATCAGCGCATCGTCACGCTCTTCCATTTCCTTATATGAAAAGCCGCGGGCACGGCAAAGGTCGCTGCGGCCGGCCTCGAACCAGATCAGGTAGTTCGAATGATGGACGATGCCCATCTTATCGGTCTCGGCATATCGGACGCGGATCTCGGTTTCGTGCCAGTCGTCCATATAAAATTGGCTGGGAGACAGGGATTCGAACCCCGATAGCCAGATCCAGAATCTGGAGTCCTACCATTAGACGATCTCCCAGCGTAAGTAATAATTTACGTAGGCTGCCTGCCTGTGTCAAATCAGCTTAATTTGCGGTAATTAAAGGCGATAGGCAAAATATAAGTTTATGTCCGATCCGAAAGAGATCATCAATAACCGCCAGGCCTATCACGAATATCACATTCTCGATAAGTACGAGGCCGGCGCTGTGCTCGTCGGGACCGAGGTCAAGAGTATTATGGCGGGCCGGATCCAGCTGAAAGACTCGTATGTGGCTGT
>JAJNPX010000530.1 GCA_021155145.1 Acidisarcina sp.
GAAAGAACGGACGATTTCGCCTTGAAGGGGTCCGCGAAGGTAAATACCGGATATTTGCACAGATCGAGGATCGCGATCGGTCACTGACCTCCGAAGAACAAGAATTGGCGGTTTCGCTGGGTGACGAGAAAGATTTGGTCCTGACGCTCGCCGACAGGCCGTCAACGGGTTCGCCGGTCACGTTTCTCGGATCGGCCGGCCAATTGGGAAGGCTGCCCATTGTAGTTGCCGACCGCGATTCAAGGCTTCTTATCGGGCGTTCCGAACCCTGGCCTGCGGGCGTCTCATTCAGGTCCTCTTCGCCGCTGATCTCCGCGATTGCCGGTTCGGAGCGGCTGTTGGACTTCGGCCCGTCGGTCAAAGTGATCGGTATCGATATCGGTCTCGAACCCAACATTCCGCGGGGCGAATATACTCTGATCGTGGATGAACCTTCGGGAACGACTCGTTATCTGGTCGGCGCTATGTTGGTTCCCGAAGCGGCCTTCAACCAGGTCCCCGTCGGCTCCCTTCGCTAACTTCGAAAAACATTGCAATTTGTAAGCTATTGTGGATAATCGTTTTGTTCACCTCCCCGGTGAACATCCGGCTGCAGGGGGTGAGGACCTGCGGCCACAGGGCGACGGTGTGGGAGACGTCGCCCTATTATTGTTTTTACGGGCCGTCTTAGCTCTCGCGAACAGGGTTGCATAGTCGCGCACCTGTCGCGTATATTGAGTATTCAAGAACTTTGGCCGAAGCAGGCACGGCTGCCTGCACGGGGGAACCAATTGACGGGGCGAAACATCGATAAATGTGAGGACACTTCCAAGTTCCAGCCCGACAGCTAACCTCGCAGGCTTGTGGAAGCAATGGGAATCGACTGATCTTTAATTAACGAGCGCCGTTTTCGCATATCAGGCGAGAACGGCTTTTTCACGTTCGCGCCATGGCAAGAAAAACTCAGGGCTGGCTGTCTCGCTGGCTTTATAAAGGCGTGCAGGAACCGGAAGGGCCGCACGAACCGGAGGGACGGCACAAGAAACACGCCTGGTGGCGGGTGATGTGCCTCACGGGCGTGGATTACTTTTCTACCCTGGGTTACCAGCCGGGTATAGCATTTCTAGCCGCGAACGTCCTCTCGCCGTTCGCGACACTCGTTCTCGTTCTCCTTACGCTTTTCGGAGCACTTCCGATGTATCGCCGCGTCGCGGAGGAGAGTCCGCACGGCGATGGCTCGATCTCGATGCTGGAACGCCTCCTTTCGCGTTGGAAGGGGAAGATGTTCGTCCTCATCCTTCTCGGCTTCGTCGCCACCAGCTTTATCATCACGATCACGCTGTCGGCCGCCGACGCGACGGCTCACATCCTCGAAAATCCATTCGTGGCCGTCAGCCTTCCGATACTTCATCACGATGTGATCGTCACGCTCGTGCTGATCGGCCTGCTCGGCCTTGTATTTCTCCGCGGTTTTAACGAGGCGATCGGGCTCGCCGTTCTGATCGTGGCGCTTTTCATCGTCCTGAATGTCATAACCATCAGCGTCGGGCTATATGAGATCTTTTGGGTGCGCCCGGAGGTCTTTGTCAGCTGGCAAGAGGCGGTATGGAACCGGCCGAATGTCGATGGAAGCATCCTGTGGCTCGCCATTGCGGCGCTTTATGTATTTCCAAAACTTGCGCTCGGGCTCTCCGGTTTTGAGACCGGCGTCGTCGTGATGCCCCTCATCAAAGGCAGCGATGAACCGGAAGTCGAAAGGCTCCCAAGGTTTATTTCTGAAAGCAGCATGTCGGAGGTCGATCGAGCCGACGACAAGGAGATACAAGGCCGCATCGTGAACGGCAAGAAACTCCTGACCTCCGCCGCACTGATCATGAGCGTGATGCTCATCGGCAGCAGCATTATCACCTCGATGCTGATCCCGCCCAAGGAATTTCAGCTCGGCGGCGAGGCATACGGGCGTGCGGTGTCGTATCTGGCTCATAAGATGATGGGCGATGTCTTCGGCACGGTTTACGACATTTCCACGATAGCCATCTTGTGGTTTGCCGGTGCGTCGGCGATGGCGGGCCTGCTCAATATCGTGCCTCGTTACCTTCCGCGGTACGGCATGGCACCCGATTGGGCAAAGGCGACGCGTCCGCTGGTACTGGTCTTTACCGCGATCTGTTTTCTGGTGACCGTGCTCTTCCAGGCTGATGTCGCGGCACAGGGCGGAGCCTACGCCACCGGGGTTCTGGCGCTTATGACCTCGGCGTGCCTGGCCGTGACTATCTCGGGATGGCGAAAGGGACAGATCTCGTGGATCTTCTTTATGGTGATAACCATCGTGTTCGTTTACACGACGGTCGTCAATATCATCGAACAGCCGAGCGGCATCCAGATCGCGCTGTTGTTCATATTCGGCATCATCGCGACTTCGTTCATCTCGCGGGCACTGAGGACAACGGAGGTTCGCGTCGAGAATATCGAGTTTGACGAAATGGCCCTCAAGTTCATCGCGGAGGTCGACGCGGAGGGCGACATCCGGATCGTCACGAACCGACGCGAGACGGGTGACGTGACAGAGTATCGCTTTAAGGAACACGAGAAGCGCATCGACAACCACATCCCCTCGACCGACCCGATACTCTTTTACGAAATAGACCTCGGAGACGCGTCAGAATTCTCAGGCGGCCTGAAGATCAGAGGCGTCGATATCGAAGGGTATAAGATCCTGCGGACCGAGGCTCCGGCCGTGCCGAACGCGATCGCGGCGCTCCTGCTTCACATTCGCGACCGGACGGGTAAGATACCGCACGTGTATTTCGGTTGGAGCGAAGGAAACCCGATCATGTATCTGGCGAGATACATACTCTTTGGCGAGGGCGACACGGCGCCAGTCACGAGGGAAATATTGAGGCAAGCTGAGGAAGATCCCGACCTTAGGCCGAGTGTGCACGTCGGCGGATGATCAGGCCTGTGGGTTCAGGATCGACGGATTCATCTCAAGAAAGCACGAACGGCAAAACACCGGACGGCCCTGCGAAGGATAGAATGGAACGGTCGTGACCTCGCCGCAGCGGGCGCAGGAGACGGTCACCTCGATACGCTGTTTTATTCCGGATGCCTGTGCGGCCGCGATCGCGGAGAGCCGTTCGTTCTTAGCCTGCTTGCAATCCTTGCATCGCTTTGGCGGGTTTTGAAGATTCTTGTCCCGAAAGAAGGCCTGCTCGCCCGCGGTCCAAATAAAGTCGCGGCTGCAATCGATGCAGGTGATCGACCTGTCCTGAAATTCCGGATCCGGGTCAGCGAGGGAGGATGGATCCGTCACACGGCCATTGAAATTACTCTCAGACATAACCTATTGCTCGTTCTTCCCGCCGATCATTCTGATGTTGAGGAGTAAGACGAAAAGCGGGAGTTTCCAACGGCATCGCTGCTCGCCGCCCTGCAACGAGTTTTGGCTGCCCGGCCATAAAAGGCTACCATTATTTCTCGTTGGTCGGCAGTATATGAAGTGTCGATCAGGCGTCTAGCGCGGCCAAGCGGAAGTATATAACAATTCGTTAACATAAAAAAGCAACTATGAACATTCTTGTGATCGGGTCAGGCGGGCGTGAACACGCGATCTGCGACGCATTTTCGCGCTGCCGGGCGGTCGAGAAGATCTACTGCGCAAATGGGAATGCGGGCATCGAAAGCCTCGCCGTTTGTGTGCCGATCAGGCCCGAGGAGATCGAAAAACTCGCCGACTTTGCACAAACCAACGACATCGGCCTCACCTTCGTCGGCGGAGAGACAAGCCTGGCGATGGGGATCGTCGACGCCTTCGAGACGCGCGGGCTTAGGATCATCGGTGCAAGCAGGGAAGCCGCCCGGCTGGAAGCGAGCAAAGCATTCTCGAAAGACTTTATGTCGCGTCACGCCGTTCCGACCGCCGTGTATAAGACAGCGAATTCCGCCGCCGAGGCCGCCGCCCTTTTGAACAGCGGGGAATTCGGCGATGAAGCGACGCCCGTTGTTGTAAAGGCGGATGGGCTTGCGGCGGGCAAGGGAGTCGTCGTAGCCAGGGACCGAAGCGAAGCGATCGGTGCGATAGGCGACCTTGTGTCAATAGCGGGTGAGGCCGCCGCCCGGATCGTTCTGGAAGAATGCCTCTTCGGCAGGGAAGTCTCGCTGCTGATGTTCGCGGACGGCGAGGACTTTGCCCTGATGCCGCCGACCCGCGACCACAAGCGCATCGGTGAAGGCGATACCGGCCCGAACACCGGCGGCATGGGGACGTTTACCGACGCGTCGCTGCTTTCTTCCGAACAAACGGTGGAGATCGTCGACACGATCATCAAACCCACATTGAAAGGCTGCATCGAGGAAGGGTTTCGTTTTCGCGGGATACTGTTTCTAGGCTTGATGATGACGGCGAGCGGGCCGAAGCTGCTTGAATACAACGTCAGATTCGGCGATCCGGAGACGCAATCGATCCTCGTCCGGCTCGAGACAGATCTGGCCGACATCTGCGAAGCGATG
>JAJNPX010000537.1 GCA_021155145.1 Acidisarcina sp.
ATCCTGGTGAACAATGCCGGACGCCGCTTCATGTTCGACGACATTCCGGACAACTACAAGGCCCAGACCGCCGACACCGAAGAAGAAGGCTGGCGATACGTCATCGGCGATCGCGATGCTCGCCGTCCGCCCGAACTGCTCACCCGCGACCACGTCGCGCGCTGCATCGTTCGGGAAGTAAAGGCCGGCCGCGGATCGCCACACGGCGGGGTCTATCTGGACATCGCCTGGATAAAAGAAAAACTGCCGAATGCGGCTGAGCATATAAAACGCAAGCTGCCCTCGATGTACCACCAGTTCATGCAGCTCGCAAACCTCGACATCACGACGACGCCGATGGAGATCGGGCCGACCACGCACTATATCATGGGCGGCATCCGCGTCGATGCGAATACGCAGGCCTCCACCGTGCCCGGCTTGTTCGCCGCCGGCGAATGCGCGTCCGGCATTAACGGAGCGAACCGCCTCGGCGGTAACTCGCTTTCGGACCTGATCGTTTTCGGCAAGCGGGCGGGCGAATATGCCGCGAAATTCGCCGCGGAGAACGGCCACGGGGCCATCGACCCGGCTCAGATCGAGGCCGAGGCGAAACGCGCCCTCGAGCCATTCGAACGCGAGGGCGGTGACAATCCGTTCAACATTCAGCAAGACCTTCAGGATATGATGCAGCGGCTCGTCGGCATCGTCCGTCTCGAGGACGAGATGATGGAGGCGCTCGATGGTTTGAAAAAGCTGAACGAGCGGGCGTCCAGATCGTCGGTGACCGGCAACATCGATTTTAATCCAGGCTGGCACACGGCGCTCGACCTTCGCAACCTGCTTACCGTTTCAGAGGCGATCACCCGCTCCGCCATCGAACGCAGAGAAAGCCGTGGCGGACAGTTTCGCGACGATTATCCGGACAAAGACCCGGAATTCGGCAAGATCAATATTGCCGTCAAAAGGGATGCCGACGGCCAAATGCAAATATCACGCGAACCGATCCCGGAAATGCCTGCAGAGTTGAAGGCGGTGATCGAAGAGATGGGGTAGGATCTTTCGCCACGAATTTCACGAATTACACAAATTATTCGTGGCTAATTTATGGAAGCGACATTCACAATCAGGCGCGGCGGCCGCGAGGCGAAAGCCGCGGCGGGCAGTTTCGCTAAGATCACCCGGACAAAGTCCCGAGGAGATGGGATAAGATCTTTTGCTACGAATTTCACGAATTACACAAATTATTCGTGAAATTCGTGTAATTCGTGGCTAATTTATGGAAGCGACATTCACAATCAGGCGCGGGGGCCGCGAGGGCGGCGAGATGGTCGATTACCAGACGCAGGTGACCGAGGGAATGGTCGTGCTCGACGCCGTTCACCAGATCCAGGCCGAAACTGCGCCGGATCTCGCCTGCCGATGGAACTGCAAAGCGGGTAAATGCGGTTCGTGTTCGGCGGAGATCAACGGCAAACCGAAGCTGATGTGCATGACCAGGCTCGATACGATCGACATCACACAGCCCGTCACGATCGAACCGATGCGCGCCTTTCCGGCGGTCAAAGACCTTATCACCGACGTCTCGTGGAATTACGAGGTAAAGAAACGCATCAAGAGATTCAAGCCGCGGCCGCCCGATGCGGATGACGGCACATGGCGGATGCAGCAATCGGACGTCGACCGCGTGCAGGAATTTCGCAAGTGCATCGAATGTTATCTTTGCCAGGATGTTTGCCACGTCCTTCGCGACCACAATAAGCACGAAGAGTTCATCGGCCCGCGTTTTCTGGTTTACACGGCGGCGCTCGAGATGCATCCGCTCGATACCGAGAACCGCACCGAAGACCTCAAGGATCTGCAGGGCATCGGCTATTGCAACATCACCAAGTGCTGCACAAAGGTGTGCCCCGAGCATATTACGATCACCGATAATGCTATCATCCCGCTAAAGGAACGCGTCGTCGATGAACATTACGACCCGCTGAAGAAATTGGTAAAGCTCTTTAGAAGGAAATAAGTTGCCACTAGCCTCTGCTGTTGGCAATTGAAGGAACCGACTGCATAAGAATGAATTTTTCCCGAGAGATCTGGGCCGAAAAGCGTAAACAAGGCCTTCTGCGCTATCTGTTGATCGACGGGATCCTCTTTGCCGGCGGGCCTTTTGCCGTGGTGATGCAGATCATCGGCGTATTCCTGCTGAGGGACGAGGGACAGTCGATCGGGCAATATTTTTCGTCGAGCCGCACGTGGGTGACGTTCCTTCTTCACGGCACATTATTCGGCCTGACGATAGGCACGATCAACTGGTTCCGAAACGAAAAAACTTTCAAGTCATCGGAAGACGGAGGGAAATAAACGCCATGTTCGAACTAAAACCATTATCGCCCGAAGCGATTCCCGCCGCTCTTGAAAAGGCGAACCGCTATCGTCTGTTGAATGAGCCGAGCGCGGCCGAGAGTATTTACCTCGACATCCTCGCGGTCGATCCCGAAAATCAGGACGCGATCAAGAATTTGGTGCTTGCTATGAGCGACCGCTTCGGCAAGGACTATGCGGTAGGTGATACGAATATAATTGAATATGTCTCGAAACTAAGGGACGAATATCAGCGGGCGTATTACACGGGCATCGTCTATGAGCGCCGTGCCAAGGCTACGCTTGCGAAAGGCGGACTGCAGGCCTATGAGCTTTTTGTGCAGGCGATGGAGTGGTTCGAACGGGCAGAGGCGATGAAGCCCGTCGATAATGAGGAGGCGATACTCCGGTGGAACGGCTGTGCCCGCATCATCAATCGAAACAATTTGCAGCCGCACGTGATGACCGCGAGCGATACGCTCGAATAGGCATCACTGGTGTGCTAACCTGCTCGAAAACAACGGGCGTTGGTTTCGCGATCAAATTCAAACAAGGAAGATATAAGCAATGGCTGGAAAATTTGAGATCAAGACCGGTAAAGGCGGAAAATTTCGCTTCAATCTTAAGGCGTCAAACGGACAAGTGATCCTCACGAGTGAAGCCTATGATTCTCGGAAGGGCGCCGAGGTGGGAATAGCCTCGGTAAAGAAGAACGCGGGAAACGACGCCCGCTTTGAACGAAAGACCGCGAAGGACGGCTCGTCTTACTTTGTT
>JAJNPX010000001.1 GCA_021155145.1 Acidisarcina sp.
TCACGGGGTGGCCGCAAAGGCAAATAAAGAGGAGCGTGTGCTGCTCATCGGCGCCGGTAAGAGGGACGAATTCGACGTAGCGAAGGCGTTCCAGGTGGCGTCCGCCGCTGTAAGGGCTCTCCGCAAAAGTTCGGTGAAACGCGCGGCGATGCTTTTGCGCGGGTCAGACAGCGAATCCCCGGCGAAGATCGCCGCGGTTGTTGAAGGAGCTTCCGCGGGCGCATTCGAGATCGGATCCTATAAGACCGACCGGAACGGGAGCGGGAAACTGACCCATTTCGAGATCGCGAAGCCGGACGGCATCTCGATAAAGGACTTTAGGGCCGCTGTGCGGAGGGGTAAGGCACTCGCAGAAAGCGTTGAATTCGCACGGCGGATATGTAATGAGCCACCAAATGTGATGACCCCGTCGCGGATGGCAGAAGAAGCAAAACAGATGGCAAAAGAATTCGGCCTGCGGATTGAAGTTCTCGATGAGCCCAAGCTGAAAAAACTGGGAATGAATCTACTCCTCAGTGTCGGGAACGGATCTGAACAGCCGACGCGGTTGATGGTTCTGAGGTACGAACCGGCGAAAAAGGCGATGCCCAAAAAAGGCACGCTCGCTCTGGTGGGCAAGGCCATCACTTTCGATACGGGCGGGATCTCCTTAAAGCCCGGTCTGAATATGGATTTGATGAAGTACGACATGGCCGGCGGAGCCGCAGTACTGGGCGCGATGCGTGCTATCGCAATTTTGAAACCGGGTCAGCCGGTCATCGGTATCGTCGCGGCCGCGGAGAATATGCCTTCGGGAAAAGCGACCAAGCCGAGCGACATCATCAAATCCTTTTCAGGAAAGACGGTAGAGGTTCTGAATACGGATGCGGAAGGAAGGCTGGTTCTCGGCGATGCTATCGCTTATGCCAGGAAACTAGGCGCCAGTCGGATCGTTGATGTTGCGACGCTGACGGGGGCCGTGATCATCGCTCTCGGCGACCACAACGCGGGGATCATGGGGAACGATCAGGCGTTCGTCGATCAGATCATCGGGTGTGGCAAGCGAGCAGGCGAAGACCTCTGGCAGCTCCCGCTCGGACCCAAGTACTCAAAGCAGATGAAGTCGTCCATCGCGGATCTCAAGAACATCGGCGGGCCTAAGGGAGCTAGCATCACGGCCGCCGCATTTCTTCAGGAATTTGCAGAGGATACAGCGTGGGCTCACTTGGATATAGCCGGAACTGCTTGGCTTGAGGAAGACACACCCTATATGCCCTGCGGGCCGACCGGGTTTGCCGTCCGAACGCTGTTCAATCTGGCCGAAAGCTCTTAGTGGGAATCGATGTTTGAATCTGCACAAATAACTAGTGACGCGGTACGAACGCGAAGAACATTCGCGATCATCTCGCATCCCGATGCTGGGAAGACCACGCTAACTGAGAAGCTACTGCTTTACGGAGGGGCCATCCGTGAAGCCGGTGCGGTAAAGAACCGTCGCGCCGAACGCTCCGCCACATCCGATTGGATGGAGCTTGAAAAGCAGCGCGGCATCTCGATCACTTCCACCGTCCTTCAGTTCGAGTATCAGGGCTTCCACCTGAATCTGCTCGATACGCCTGGTCACCACGACTTCAGCGAAGACACATACCGGACTCCAGCCGCCGCCGATAACGCCGTAATGCTGGTGGATGCGGCGAAGGGACTGGAAACGCAGACCCGAAAGCTGTTCGAGGTATGTCGGCTGCGCGATATTCCGATCTTCACGTTCATCAACAAGATGGATCGCCCCGCACGGAATCCAATGGAACTGCTCGACGAGATCGAGAACGAACTCGGGCTGAAGGTCTTTGCGGTGACCTGGCCGATCGGCGACGGGGACACCTTTCGCGGGATCTACAACAGGCTAACCCGAGACGTCCACCTTTACGACCGGAACCCGCGCGGTCGGAAGCAAGCTGAGGAGACTATCATCGGACTCGATGATGTCCGCCTTTCGACTTTCATCAACGAGAAAGAACTTCGTCGGCTGAAGGAAGAGTTAGAGGTACTTGATGGAGCGGGCTCAGCGTTGGATCGCGATCTGATACTGAGCGGCGAAAAATCGCCGGTCTTTTTCGGGAGTGCCATGACAAATTTCGGTGTCGAGCCTTTCTTGGAAGCATTCCTCGAGATGTCCGCGGCACCCGGCCCTCATAGGAGCAATTTGGGTATCATCGAACCTGACTATCCCGAATTCACCGGTTTCGTGTTTAAGCTCCAGGCGAACATGGATCCTCGGCATCGAGACTGTCTCGCGTTCGTTCGGGTCTGCTCAGGTGAGTTCGAAAAGGACATGACCGTGACGAATTCCCGGACCGGCAAGAAGGTTCGCTTGACCCGCCCGCAAAAGGTCTTCGCGCGAGAGCGAGAATCGCTGGAGGAGGCGTTCGCGGGAGACGTCATCGGTCTGAACAATCCCGGAGCGTTCACGATCGGCGACACGCTTTACACAGGCCCCCGAGTGGCATTCCCCCCGATACCGTCGTTCTCCCCGGAGCTGTTCGCGAGGCTTAGAAACATCAACGCGTCGTTCGCGAAGAAATTCGTTAAGGGGATCGCTCAGCTCCAGGAAGAGAAGGCGGTTCAGATCCTCCAGCCATATCAGGGCGGATCGTCGCAAGAACCCGTAATCGCGGCGGTTGGCGAGCTTCAGTTCGAGGTTGCGCAGTATCGACTCTTGACCGAGTACGGAGTCGAGACAAGGCTGGATCGGCTGCCTTTTATTGCGGCTCGATGGGTAAATGTTGACTGGACTGACCTGCTGTCGGGAGATGATCTATATGAGACAGACCTCTACAAGGATCAGAATGACCGGCCCGTTCTGCTATTCCGAAGTCGGTGGCATCTTCAGCACATTGAGAAAACTCGCCCCGAACTAAAACTCTCGTTGACCGATCAGCCGGTTGAAAATCCTGTCTGAGCCGACGATCTTTTATGGAATGCCCTCTCTGCTTTTCCAATGCGGTCCCATTCTTCTGCGGCCGGCATGGAGCGTATTTTTCCTGTCCGACTTGCAGCAGCGTATTCCTCGCCCCGGAGAACCGGCTCGACCCGACCGCCGAACAGGATCGCTATGCCCGGCACAACAACGACATCAACGATCCCGGTTACCAGAGTTTTGTTTCGCCGATCGTGGAGCACATTCGTGCGAACTTCACTCCCGCGCATAGCGGGCTTGATTTCGGGTGCGGGACGGGTCCGGTGATCAGCTTCATGCTGGAACGAGATGGCTTTTCCGTTAGGAAGTACGATCCATTATTCCGGCCGGATCGAGCCGTTTTTTCCTCGATGTACGACTTCATCGTCTGCTGCGAAGTCATCGAGCACTTTCATGAGCCCGCAAAGGAATTTCAATTGCTACGGAGCCTACTCGTCGATGACGCCCATGTGATCTGCATGACTCATCTGCTTTCTGACGAAACCGATTTCGAACGCTGGTACTACAAAGACGACCCCACCCATGTTTTCTTCTACCGTCGAGAGACAATTGACTTCATTCAGCGTCAATTCCGATTCAAATGCTCTCGTATACGGGATCGATTGGTTTTGTTCATAACATAAATCACGAACTTGCGGCTGGAGAAAACCCATCTGATGGATAGTGCCGCGTCGCCTACGTGTTCTGAAATATTGGAATCGTGTCGAAGTGCGATGAACGCGATTAGCCCGGGTGACCAGCATAACGAGCGCGATCTCAGCCGCCGAGCAAGCAATTTTCCGCAAGTGGCTCTTTCGGGGATCGTTCGCCTACGAAGATCTTTTTTGGCGGTCGTCACTAGACGAAACGAGAAACGAGTTTATCAAGACGCGGGCGCCCGAATGATCCTTTACGGAATGCCGTCCGCAAAGGCTGATTCGC
>JAJNPX010000012.1 GCA_021155145.1 Acidisarcina sp.
CGAATGGTCGAGCGATCGAAAAGGTCCGTATTGAACTCGCAGTCAATGACCACGCCCTGGTCGGTCTCGAGCATATTGAAATAGATATCGAAGGTCGCAAAGGCCTTTTGATTTGTCGTGATCTCTATTTCCAGGCCGCCAAGGTCGAGGCCCTTGAACCCCGATCGGTCCACGTTGAACATTGCGGAAAGCACCGGCGAACGGCTCGGGTCGCGGGGCAGGGCCAGCCGCTGCACTAGCAATCCGTACGTGTAATTTTGATGTTCGTAGGCATCGAGCACGGCCTTCTTGGTCCGCTTCAGGTACTCTGCAAAGGATTCGTTCGACCTGACCTCGCTGCGGATCGGAAGCAGGTTGGCGCAGTGCCCGATCAGGCGGTCCTGGCCCATCGCCGACTGGCCCGCGGCCGGAACTGCAACGACGATGTCGCTCTGGCCGGACAGCCGGCTGAGCAACACGTTGAAGCCCGCTAGCAAAGTTGCAAACGACGTAGCTCCGTTCTTTGCTCCGAGGCGCTTCAGGTCTTTGAAGAGCTTTTCATCAAGAACAAAGCTCTCGACCGCCGCGTTGAAGGTCTTGTTTGACGGGCGTGGGCGATCATTGGGAAGATCAAGCGCCGCCGGAGCGGTCGCGAACTGTTCCAGCCAGTATTGTTCGGCCGCCTTGCCCTCGGTGCCGAACATCGTCGCCGCATCCCATTTTACAAAGTCGCTGAAGCGAGCGGCGTCGGGCAGATCCACGGCCGTTCCTTTGACCTCTGCCGTGTATAGTTCACACAGTTCAGACAACACGATCGCGAACGACCAACCGTCGCAAACTATGTGATGACCGACAAAGCTCAATACGTGACGATCACGGTCGAGCCTGACCAGTTTTGCTCTTGTCAGAGGTCCATTTATGAGGTCAAATTTCTCGCGGGCTTCGGCCTTTTGCAGTTCAGCAAGTTTGGCATTCCTTTCGGCTTCGGACATCGACGAGAGGTCGGTCACGTCCATGCTGATCGTCCCTGACGCAGCGATCTGCTGATATTCCCCCGACGGGTGAAACGTGGCCCGAAGCGCTTCGTGCCTGGCAGCCAGGGCATCGAGCGATCTCTGGAGTGCATCGACATCAAGATCGCCCTTGATATTTGCGATGACCGAATCGTTATACGCCAAGGCAGCGTCGTCACCGAGCTGCGAGGCGTGCCAGATCTCTTTCTGAGCCTCCGTCAGTGGGACGTGTAAGACGCCGGTTTCGGCCGCGGCGGTTTCCAGGGCCTGCTCGATCGGCTGATCTGCCGGTTCTGGGAAGAACCCGCACTTTTGCATTTCCGACACGCATTCCTCGAACGCCGTAGCGACCTGGTCCAGATCTTCATCTGTGTGGGCAGTTGTCAGGAAGCATGGGAAGTTCTCCAGCAGGTGAACGCCCTTCTCCCTGAGCATGTAATAGAAAAGGCTCGCAAAACGCTCTTCGACCGGAAAATGCATGTAGAAGATCGATGCGAAGTTCTCGACCGTGACCGGAATGTGATTTTGCTCGAAACATCGGTTTATCCTGCCGACGAGCCGACCGGCTTTCTCGGCAAGCTGCTCCTGAAGTTTTGGCCCCTGCTCCTTGATGTGGGTCAAAGAGGCATGGGCGGCTGCGAGCGCGAGCGGATGTCGAAAGAATGTGCCTGCATAGAAGGTCACGCCCGATTCGGGAACCGATCTATCGCCAAAGGTCCAACGCCCGCCGTCGAGTGCATCCATGAACATTGACTTGCCGGAGAGTATCCCGATCGGCAATCCGCCGCCGAGGACCTTTCCGTAGGTAACAAGGTCGGCACGGATACCGTAGATCGCCTGCGCCCCTCCGGGATGGCTGCGAAATCCGGTCACGACCTCATCAAAGATCAATGCGGTCCCCGCGTTTTCGGTGATATCGCGTATTTCCTTAAGAAACTCGACCGGCCGAAGGTTCGGATGCCTGCTCTGAACCGGCTCGACCAGGATCGCCGCGAGCTCGTGTGCGTGTTCACGAATTATCTGCAATGCCTCCGGCGTACCGTAATCCAGTACGAGCATATTCTCGACACTTTCCTGTGGTATGCCGGGCGCGACCGGGGCCGTCCCGATAAAGCCATCGACGTTGTTCGGCCGGATCAAGACCTCATCAAAACCGCCGTGATAATCGCCGGCGAATGTCGCAACGAGCTTGTGTCCCGTGACGGTTCGGGCAAGTCGGATCGCACCTTGCACAGCCTCGGAACCGGTATTGCAAAATGTTACGCGGTCGTTTCCCGTCAGTTCGCAGATTAGCGTCGCAACCTCGCCTGCGAGGTCGCTCATCGGGCCGATCTCGTATCCTCGCCGAAGCTGAGCTTCGACCGCTTTAGTTACAAATTCCGGGGCGTGCCCGAACAGTGTAACGCCGAAGCCGTTCAAAATATCGATGTACTTGTTTCCGTCAACATCCCACAGGTGAGCGCCTGAGCTCTTCTCGACTATGATCGGATAGATCAACTCCTTCCACTGAGAGCGGAAACCTGAAGCGGCTCTCGGATCGGCAAGTACGGGCCGATATTTTTCAGTCATTGCCTTGGACTTTGGCGTCCGTGCCGTATAGCGTTCTATCAGTTGATCGAGCGAAACCTGCTGTCGCGGTGTGAGCGTTCCTCCGCGTCCTTTTTCGACCGGCTTGAAGGGCGAGAAAGGTTTCGGCTTTTTATCTTCAGGGGCCGCTGCGGTCTGCGGCGGCACCTTGATCATTGGCCGATTCGACGGCTTTTCGGCTGCCGCTACGGTGTTCGCGGACGGAACAGGCGATGTTGTCTGGGACGCCGATCCGGAACCGCCGTTTCGAAGAACCTCGAGCTGTTGTGCGGCAAGCTGCGACATCGCATCAAGCTGCTGTTGGATTACTCGCTCTATCGTGTTATCGGGCAACGCATGCCTTCCGTTCGTGGGAGCCGCCGCATCCAAAGCGAAATTGTTCGACGGCTGAGGTACGGCGAACGCCTCGGGCGGCGTTGAGGACTGAACAGGCTCCACGGCCGGCAACTGGTCTGCAGGCAGCTTCTCATCGATGTATTCCGAAAGCGTCTCGATCGTCGAAAGATCATCCAGCATCTGCCGAAAGGCAACGCTTACGCCATATTTTGATTGGATCGATTGGCTTGCCTGTGTAAGGAAGAGCGAATCAAACCCCAATTCGAGAAATGTCGACGACTCATCAATATCAGCCACTTCGATTCCCGAAAGATCGTGGAATAACATCTTTAGAGACTCGACTACCACTTGTCGCCGGTCCGGTCGGTTCACGGATGTAGCGGTCGTTGTCACTTCTTCCTCCAAGGGCAATACTTCAACGATTTGGCTCTGTATTTCCACGGCCCCATTCGAACGTTCCGGCTGCAGGGCAGCTCGGACGGGTTCGACCCAATAGCGTTTTCGCTCAAACGGATAGGTCGGCAGGCTCACTCTCAGGCGTTTCTCATCCTTGTAGTAGCCTTTCCAATCGATCTCCACGCCGTCGACCCACAATTGGCCCAAGGCCGTCTGCATTGCGATCTGATCGGATTCGACAGAGCACTCGTCGCCTAACGAAGATACGACCGAGTACCGCGACCTGTCGCAGATCTGCCGGATAACGCGCCCGAGGGTTTGGCCAACGCCGACCTCAATAAAGACCGCCTCACCCTCGGCAATTAGTTCCTTCACACCATCTGCAAACCTGACCGTCTCGCGAAAATGTCGCGCCCAGTATCGCGGATCC
>JAJNPX010000018.1 GCA_021155145.1 Acidisarcina sp.
CCTGAGCGTCTGATTTTGCATTCACCAAACACGGAAAACCGTCGCATGTCGCACAGCGGACGCATATGCTCTTGCGATCGTTTTCCTTGAGTTGTATGCCGAGGGGTACGTGAAACGGCGTTACACCCAAAGCGGCAAAATCCTCGGCGAGATGCGAGATCCGCGGTTCGTGACTCACGGCCGGATGCGGATATTCCGCGCTTGCGGGCGGTTCGGTCGGGTCCTCGCCGCGTTTTCCGTGCACGTGATACATTGCCTCTGCCTGTGAGTAGAAGGGCTCGAGTTCGTCATAACTGATCGGCCACGCGGGCGAGACACCGTCATGATGCCTCAGCTCTCCAAAATCCTCTTTTCGCATTCGGAAAAGGGCCGCACCGTAAAATTTAGTGTTGCCACCGACGTTATAGTTCGTATGCGGATGCAGCGGCTTTCCGTCGCGGTCATACCAGGTCTCATTCGTATTGTATTTTGCCTCGACATTGACCGCGCGCGAGTTCCAGTTATCGGGCTCGCGTTTTACATAGTCGCCGCGCTCAAGGATGAGGATCTTCTTGCCAGATGGTGCGAGCTTTCTGGCGAGAGTTCCGCCGCCTGCGCCGGTGCCGATTATAATTACGTCGTAGTGTCCGTTAGTCATAGAATTCCGATCAAAAGATCCCGGATATCGGGAGAAATAGCTGCGGTTGTTCGGTTACCTCGATCCTGCCCTTCCGCGCTTGATCGACGCCGTTCATTTCGTCGAATCGACACTTAAAAATGCATCTCGAAACGCCGCTGTGGTCCAACTTTGCACACAGCACATTCCTGATGCCGCGCGTTCTGACATAAATTTCGGCGGCCGCCAACATCGCAATCGGAGGGGCCGTGAAGTATATCCACCAAGCGGTCCATGTATTCCCGACTATCGCCGAGCCGAGCGTGCGGGCCGGGTTCATGCTCATTCCCGAGATCGGCGATTCGACGGCAATGTAGACGGCCACGAGAAGACCAGCCAAATATGGCGTAGATCGAAACAGAGTTCGATGATTGCTGGTAAAAAGCACCATCGACATCATCAGGAAAGCGATCACGAATTCGCCCGCAAAGGCCGCGGTCACCCCATACGGCCCGGGATGCGTTGGGACAAAATTCACTTCCTTTACCGCGAGGAGATCGCCCAAAAGCACCCATGCGAGCAGAACACCGACGGTCCCACCGATGAATTGAAATATGGCGTAAAAAAGGGCATCGATACCTGTGATCTTTCCGAGCCGGAGGAATGTAAACGTGACGACCGGGTTGATATGGGCTCCCGACCGTCGGCCCCAGGGCGACTTGAATATTGCGATGGCCGTCAGGCCCATGGCCATTCCCATCGGAATGTTGCGAACGGACGTGCTGTATTCGGCGAAGTATGAATCCGGATGAAAAAGAAGAACGCCGAATACAGACGCCGACACCATAAAGGTGCCAAGTCCCCAAGCTTCTATGAGATATTCAGGCCAGTGATCTCTCACGGCATCGAGCATCGCTTTCACGCTAACTACAATCAGACGGCCGACGACCTTTATTCCAGGAACAGGGTTATACTCTCTGTATCAGGAGGCAGCGATAATGGACTTCTACTTCTTGCTTTTCTCGCTATTCTTTCCGCGGATCACGATGGTGGTCTATTTGATACAGGGATGGTACCCGGCCAATCTCGTCCCCAACTGGCTCGACGTCGCGCTGGGTATTTTTGCTCCGAGGGTTCTGATCCTGATCTACATTTATCAGAACATGGGTTACGACAACATCTGGTTCGCGGCGCACTTGGTCGTGATGATCCTCACGTACTTTGGGGGCGGAAGGGAAACTGCCCGCCGCCGACGCCGGCGTCGTGACGAATAGGAAGCCGGTTCAGATCTGGAGGACGGAATGAAAACCGCCGAAACCGTCCTCCTCCTTCATTCCGTGGGTCGGGTCCTCGATCCACCTTTCGTTGTCGATAAGGAATTTGTATCGAAATCTTTGCTGTTCTCGGATGCGTACCGATGCCGTCCAAAGCCCATTTGCCATTCTTTTGAATGGAGCGCTGTCCTTTATCCAGTTATTCGGATCTCCGACGAATTGTACACTTTCGGCGTGATCGTCATGGAAAGTGAATTCGATCATTTCGCCGTTTCTCGTTGGAGCGCGGAAACCGATAGCCTCGCCGTGCATTTCCGAGGCAGCAAGATCAACCGCTCGCCTGGCATTCAAAACCCCGTACCCCTGTCTTATAGGACGATCGGACCTGATCCGTTCGGCCGACATTGCGAGAATATTCTTGATCGCGGCTGGTGTTAATGAAGGATTTGCCTCCAGCATTTGCGCCACGACGGAAGCGGTGATCGGCGCCGCGAACGATGTCCCGTCAACGTGTTGATAGTGGGTCGCAACGACCTTGCGTTTCCGAAGCCCATACTCGACCAATTGCCTGGCGTCTTCAGGCGAGAGGTTCAGAATATCTTCATTCAGCCCGGCATCTCGCCAATATTCGGCAAGAAGAGCCGCGAAGCTGAAATCGGGAACCGAAGACAACATCGAGAGTATCTCTGCCTCTTGGTAGTCTGGCGTGTTGGGCAAGATCGGAGCGGCGACGTACATGGCGGGGGCGATCAATTCGGGTTTCACGTTTCCATCTGCCGTTTTGCCGAAACTCGAGTGATAAAGGTCGAGTTTGTCCGATTCAATGACATTGCCGTCGCTGTACCCTCCCACCGTTATTACCGAAGGAGCGCTCGCCGGAGGGATCGTGCAGCGTTCGGATGAATTGCCAGACGCAACCGTGATCACAAGTCCTGACTCGACCAACTCCTCGCAGAGCTGGTTTATCTTACTATCGCCGGTCGCGGCATCCATATCACCGCCGAGCGATATATTCAGGATCCGTATATCGTATTTCGTTCTATTCTCTTTGATCCATTCGAGGCCGGCTGCGATCGAATCATCACCGATGGCCCCAGACTTTGAAACCTTTACGAGGACAAGTTCCGCCTGGTGAGCAATGCCTCGATAGACACCATTCGAAAGAGAACCGTTACCCGCGCACGAAACTACCGTCTGTGTCCCGTGCCAATGGTACCCGCTTGGCTCGACGACAGAGTAAAGTGATCGATCTTCACCGTGAATGTCGTGGAACGCGACTACGCGATCGACAATATCCGGATGCGGGTAAAAGCCGGAATCGAGAAATGCAATGCGGATCCCCAAGCCCGTGAATCTAGGATCGGCATTCAGCTTGTCGGAGGTCGGAATGACCGCATGGCGGTTCAGTGCGTGCGAATGCAAATGATCTCCTGGGCCGCTGGAAACGATGTCGTGCATATTTAACCGTGGGCCGGGTGGCCCCCCTAAGCGTTTGAATCGCACGATCAGTAGCGATTATTCCAACGAGCTAGGAGGTCGTTCCGGGATAGGATCTGACCGCGTTCTTCAGGCGTTCCTTTGAAGCAGGACTCAGCGAGGCGTTAGTGATCTCTTCGGATGCACCGGCGGCGACCTCTAAGGCGATATGAAGGAACTCGATCTGTTCCCTGTACCGCCGACAGGCCTCACACGTAAAGAGGTGAAGTCGGTTGACGACCCGTTCACGGAAGCTGAGCTTCCGATCGATCGATTCACCGAGTTTGGGCGTGATCGTTTTACAATCAGGCAGTCGGCGAGCAAGGAACAAGATCAATTGCCATTTCAGTTTTCCGGTGAGGGTTTGGGACATCATTACTAGAAGACCATTACGACGGATTTGAGCGCATCTTTTATCCTCGCTCGCGATTCATCGCTGAGCGATCCGGAGAGCAACGAGTCTTTCTCTTTCTCACTCATCGTCTTCACTGCCTTGCTTAAGAAACTGGACTGGTCAAGATACCTCATGCAGGGCTTGCACGCGAGTAGATGCATCTTCATCAAAAGCCATTCCCGCATCGTCAACGGCCGGTCGAGCGATGCAGAAATAATATGGACAATTTCCTTGCACGACGGAAAGATCCGCAGGATCGTACGTCTGATCGGCCTTGTGATTTTTTGAAAGATCGTCAACTTGCTTACCTTGCCTTCATAAACCAATTTATTTCGATGCACCTTCTCAGCGCCATCCGGGCACGATGCATAATTACCCAGAAGTTACTCGTTGATAATTCCAGCAGGGTGCAGATTTCTTCCGTATCGAGATCATTCATTTCCTTAAGGGTAAAAACATGTGCCACGCGCTCGGGCATTTTTCCCATACAATCATTGAGAACGCGAAAGAAATCAGATTGTTGGATCGCCTCTTCAGGCGAACGGTGCCAGATGCGCGGGCTCAGCGTGTCGCTCCAGTGCCCTCTGAATTCATCGTCGCGCTCGAAGAGGGGGTCAAACTCCGAAAGGTCAGTGTCCGACGGTTCAAAAGGTAATTCCTTGCAAGACCTTCTGATCTGATCGACTATCTTGTGTTTGAGTATGCCGGTAAGCCAGGTTCGTTCTGTCGAGCGTCCTGAATACGAGTCGAGATGCTGCAATGCCGCGAGCAGAGTCTCCTGCACGGCGTCTTCGGCACGGGCCTCGTCACGGAGACGTACCAAGGCGAATCTGAAAAGATAATCGCCGTGGTCGTCCACCCATACCGTCGGATCGATATTCCATTCGACCCTCGGAAGGCCCACTTCGTCATTCATTCGTCTACTTTTCCGCCGGCCGGCCTCGGCCGCTTGCTGGCGTACCATTCTAACCATTCCTGATCTCGTTTCGGATCGTGTCGATAAGATATGACGGCGCGACCGTTTTCGCAACCGTACGGCGAATCGCCCTTTTGAGCCTCTCGTCGTCGGCGACCTCGTCGAGGGTGCGGGGGCCGGTTCGAGCGTACGGTTCGACATCGTAAAGCCAGCTGCCCTGCGTTTGAAAATGTTTGGCGAAGGTACTGTTGCCGTTCGAAGATCTCATCTCGTTTTCCCCCAATGCCGTCGCGGCGATGCTCTGCAATACATTAGCTTTATCAGGCGTTGCAAACGGTTTATTCCATTATTTATCCGGGAATTTTTAGCAAAAATGCGGCGATTGTCTTATTCGCGTAAGCGCGAATGGACAAATGTTATGGAACCAATGAGAATTCTGATCCTTGGAGGCGGCTTCGGCGGCCTCTACACTGCCTTGCACCTCGAAAAGACACTCGCGAAGGATGGCGATATCGAGGTCCTGCTCGTAAATCGCGAGAACTTCTTCCTTTTTACTCCCATGCTCCACGAGGTTGCGGCGAGCGATCTCGACATTACCCACATCGTGAGCCCGGTCCGTAAATTACTGAAACGCGTAAAGATATTTCATGGGGATGTCGAAGGAGTAGATCTCGAAAAGCGAGTGGTACACGTATCACACGGCAAGGAGCATCACCATCATCAACTTCGATACGATCACCTTGTGATCGGCTTAGGCTCGATCACCAATTTCTACGGGAATAAGGGCTTGGAAGAAAACGCCCTTACCATGAAGACACTTGGCGATGCGATCTTCCTTCGAAATCACATGATCTCGAACCTCGAGGAAGCGGATTTCGAATGCTGCCCAAGGGTGCGTGCCCCGCTAGTGAATTTCGTCGTAGCGGGCGGCGGCTTTGCCGGGGTCGAGACAATAGCCGGGATCAATGACTTTCTAAGGGAAGCGCTCAAATTCTACCCTAATCTTTCCGAGGATATGATCCGGGTGATATTGGTCCATGCCGGTGAAACGCTCCTGCCGGAACTGAGCGAAAAGCTTGGAAAATACGCCGAAGAAAAGCTCCGATCCCGAGGCATCGAGATCTTTCTGAACACAAAGGTCGACGAGGTGAACGGCACCGAGGTCATACTGAGCGACGGGGAACGCATCGTCACGAATACAATGATCTGGACCGCCGGGACCGCGCCGAATCCAATGCTCGATTCGCTTCCATGCGAAAAGGATCGCGGGCGTCTTCGCGCTACTGAGTTCATGGAGGTAAAGGGTTTTCCAGGTGTGTGGGCCTTGGGCGACTGCGCCTCGATCGTCGATCCGAAAACGGGAAAGACCTATCCGCCGACGGCCCAGCACGCTCTCAGACAGGGTAAGATCCTGGCCCACAACATAAAGGTCTCAATACGCGGCGGCCGTCGAAAGCCCTTTGTTTTTGAAACGATCGGCCAGCTCGCTGCACTTGGACGGCGCACCGGCGTGGCCCAAATATTCGGCTATAACTTCTCGGGCTTCATCGCCTGGTGGCTCTGGCGGACGATCTATTTAATGAAGCTTCCTCGATTCGAGAAGAAGCTGCGTGTGGCCCTCGATTGGACGCTCGATCTGGTATTTTCAAAAGACCCGGTCCAGTTCCTGACCCTTCGAGCGCCGACGGTTTCCGAGGCGGAATAAAAAAATCGAAAAAATCTGTAAGGTTTCTGCTTCTCCGCCGACAAACGGTTGTAGGCAATTATTTCTCGATAATTTGAGGAGCAGTTAACATGACACAGATCACACCGGAAATCTTCGAGGCGGAAACGATGCACCACATCAACGATCTTTATCGGACGGCGGTACGCCTAACGCGCGACGCTACCGAGGCCGACGACCTGGTGCAGGAAACCTATATGCAGGCGTGGAAATCCTTTGACAATTACGAACTCGGGACGAATTGCCGCGCATGGCTTTACAAGATCCTTTTCAACAAGTTCGACCACTATCGCCGCAAGAAATATACGCAGGCAAAATACATCCAGGAAGCCGATGAGGTCGTGTTCGCCAACTCCACCTTCACGGCTCCGATCCCGGAGAACCTGACCGATACCGAAGTGATCTCAGCCCTGAACAAGCTGCCCGACCATTATCGCTCCGTCGTTCTTTTGGCCGATGTTCACGAATTTGATTACAAGGAGGTCGCGGCCATCCTCGACATCCCGATCGGCACAGTGATGTCGCGGCTTTCAAGAGCCCGGACGCAGCTAAAGAAGTCTCTCGCCCGTGTCGCAGGCGAATACGGTATCAAGAAGGCAATGGCCCCGGCCTTCGCTTAACAAAATTCGTTCACTCCTCCTGTACTCGAATGAGGTAAGCGTTGAGATCTGAGCAGTCTCAACGCTCTTTTTGTTTACCGGCCATTGTTGTCAAAATTGAGATCAGCAGTGGACCGAGGGTCATCCTTTGCGAAGTGGATCCGTTGGGCTGGAAAATAGATCGTCTCGTAGGCGCGGACCGTTTCTTCAGCGCTTAATCCCTCTTGTGAGCGGCCGATCGCCCGTTCGAGAGCGGTTTCGAATGAGCACTCGATCCATATCTTCAGATCGAAGTGAGCGGCGTACTGCTTCTTGAATAGGAAGATGCCCTCGAGAAGGATGATATCGATTTCGCTGAACCGATACGTGTGCGGGCGAAAGGCGTTCGCCGTCTCCTCTGTGTAGTCCATTAAGATCTTCACACAGCGATCGGACTTTAGCGGCAAAACGAGTCGTCGGAACATCTCATCGAGCCGTATCCCGTTCGCGTAAAAATTCTCAGCTGGATCTGACGGGTCAAATCTTACATCCGGCAGATCCAACCAACCATCTACGTTGATCACAGCGATATTTGACCCGGTGAGCTCGGCGGCGATCTTGGCCGTAATATGACCCTTACCGCTTCCATCAATGCCGGAAATGCCGACGAGCATTGCACGCTCCGTCGGCACTTCGGATCTCTTGCTAAGGATGGCCTCCGCTATGTTCATCATTTCAGGATGGGACGGACTCCGGCGATGTTCAAACGCATCTTGTAGAGTCCGGTGCGGGCGCACAGGTAGAGCGTCTTGCCGTCGTCGTCGCCCCACGCCATGTTGTGGACGTGCTGCGGCGTGACGATCACGCCGAGATGCTTGCCATCCGGCGAGAGAATGTGCAGGCCGCCCGGAGCTGAGACGTAAACGTTCCCGGCCGTATCGACCTTGACGCCGTCGATCGCGTCCTCGCCTTTGTACGAGGTGAAATCGTAGAACAGCTTGCCGTTCGCGATCGTTCCGTCAGCCTGCAGATCGTACCGATAGACCACTTTTCGATCGTCGTCCCAGTTGCCGATGTAGAGGTATTTCTCGTCCGGCGATAAGGCGATGCCGTTCGGGCCGGTGAATTCCGTCGTCAGGAGGTTCAGCTTTCCTTTGTAAAGCGAATAAACGCCCGTGTGCGGAAGTTCTTTTCGCGGATCATCACCAAACTTTGGCAGCCCGAAGTTCGGATCGGTAAAGAACAGCGTGCCGTCGGAGCGATAGACGAGATCGTTCGGCGAATTCAACCTCTTACCCTCAAATCTATCCGCGACCACGGTCTCGCTTCCGTCCTTTTCGAGTCGGACGACGCGGCGGTTGCCATGCTGATCGATGACGATGCGGCCCTGCGGGTCAAGCGTGATGCCGTTCGAACCGGGTTGGCGATACTCGGCGATGTCGGCGCCGGAATAGCCGCTCGGCGTTTTGAAGACGCTTAGTTTGCCGTCTGTCGAATACTTGTAGATCGTGTTTGCGTTCGGGTCGCTGAAGAGGAGCCCATCGCCGACCCACACCGGGCCTTCGGTGAACTTGAAACCTTCGGCAAGTTTGAAGACCTTTGGATTCGGGCCCACGATCTTGTTGATCGCAGGGTCGTGCCGGACGACCTCGACGTTTACCTCGCTCGGCGTGATCGCGATCGGGCCTTTGGTTTCGCCTTTATAGAATTCAAGCCTGGCTTCGCGGACCCAGATAAAATTCGTTGGCGGATTTGAGATCGGGCCATTTATACCAAATATCGCGAGCTGGATCTTCTGACCCGGCAATACATCCCGTCCGACGACGAGCCGGTTTGGCGCGTTCCATCCAGCGACGACCGATCCGCCTTTCTGGCCTAGAAACCGTGATAACTCTCCATTGACCCAGATCTCAGCATAGTCGTCGAGCGCGGTTTGAAAGACGACGGTCGAGCCTTTGGTCGAGAAGCCGTTAATCGACTCCGGGATCGTTACATTGATCCGATACCAGCTGAACGAGATGCGTCCGTTCCCGCGGCGTCTCTTAAGATCCGACGCAGCTATACTCTCCCAGGCCGAATCGTCAAAGTCCGCGACGCCGGCTTTAGGTTCGTAGTCATACGTCTTTACCGAAGGGCCGCTAGGCTGATCGTCGGCCCCGGCGGCGTTGAAATTCGTTTCTATGATCTTTGTGTCGCTGTATTTCCATTGGCCGCTAACGGCTTTCACGCCCTCGATTGTTGCGAGGTCGATCGCGACCGCGGGCCTTCCAGATGGAACATCCTGTGCAAGAATAGCTGAAGCTAGAAATAAAATTGCGAATATAGTCTTCATTTTTTACCGTCCAATTTGGCTGCGAAGACGGAAGCCTGAGCGGTAGCGAGCGTGCCCGTGAACCGAGAAGCCCCTCGTAAATAGGGGCACACTCCCTACCGTTCGTGTTTCCACCTATCTGACTTTCA
>JAJNPX010000269.1 GCA_021155145.1 Acidisarcina sp.
CTTTTTTCGAGCAGGTAACGGCGATCGCACTGCTCGCGTTTGCCGAGGCAAAGGTTGAACTCGCGATACTCGAAACGGGCATGGGCGGCCGCTTCGATGCGGTCACCGCCGCAAAAGCCGAGATCGCCGCCATCACACGCATCGACCTCGACCACCAGGAATACCTCGGCGACACCATCGAAGAGATCGCTGCGGAGAAGGCGGCGATAATCGGTCCTGACACTAAGTTTGTAATCATCGGGGCACAATCGACTGATCCTATGCGGGTGATTCTTGATCGATGCCGGGAGTTTGGCATCACCCCTCGGTCCGCAAACAAACAGTTTATTTGGCAGATGGACTTCGAGACCCGAAAGACGACGATTAACGAATTTGATACCGAGCCTCCTGTCGAACTGGGCGTGACTCCGGGCCTTGCAGGAAGTCATCAGATAGAGAATGCGTACACGGCCGTAATGATTGCCGGCGAACTTGCGGGTGACTTCGGATTTGATATCTCAGAGGATCAGATCCGTTCTGGTATTCAGAAGGCAGAGCATCACGGTCGCCTTGAACGTGTAGGCCGATTTCTCCTTGACGGAGCCCACAATCCTGGCGGAGCGAGGGCACTGAGGCACTATCTCGACGAAGTTGAGCATCTCCCGATTACACTCGTCTTCGGATCGATGCGTGACAAGGGCGTTCGCGAGATTGCGGAGATTCTTTGGCCGCGAGCGGAGACGATCATCCTCACGCGACCGTCCAATTCCAGAGCGTTGACGGCGGATGAGCTTGCGAAGTTTGCATCGGCAACGGTAGCAGCGGGCGGAATTATTAAGACCGATACAGTTGCAGAGGCAATGGAGAAGGCGAAAGAGATCACGCCGCCGAACGGGTTGATAGTTGTTACCGGATCGCTGTATCTGGTTGGTGAAGTGAAGAAGTTGTTGAATAATTGACGGAACGCGGACATTCCTGTCCGCAAAGCAAGAAGAAGCGGACACGAATGTCCGCGTTCCCAGGATATGCACAAACTTGTATTGATACGTCACGGCGAGAGCGAGTGGAACAAGGAAAACCGTTTCACGGGTTGGAAGGACGTCGATCTGTCCGAAAAGGGCAGGGAAGAAGCGAAGGCTGCGGGGCTGCTATTGAAGGCCGAGGGGTTCACATTCGACGAGGCATACACATCGGTGCTGAAGCGGGCGATCCGCACGCTTTGGATCATCCTCGACGAGATGGACCTGATGTGGATACCGGAGACGAAATCGTGGCTGCTGAACGAACGGCATTACGGCGCTCTCCAGGGACTCAACAAGGCCGAGACCGCGGCGCAGTATGGCGAAGAGCAGGTGCTGATCTGGCGGCGGAGTTACGATGTGCTGCCGACGCTGCTTGACGAGGAGGACGAACGCTGGCTCGGGAACGACCCTAGATATTCCGGCATCGAACCCGATATGTTCCCGCGTGCCGAGGCGTTGAAGCAGACCGTCGAGCGTGTCGTGCCCTATTACCAGAGCGAGATCGCGCCGAAGATCGCGGCCGGCAAGCGGTTGCTGGTCGCCGCCCACGGCAATTCGCTGCGTGCATTGGTAAAGTATCTGGATACGATCTCAGATGAAGAGATAGTGAGCCGCAATATTCCGACCGGCATTCCGCTCGTGTATGAATTGGACGAGCATTTGAAACCTATCAAGAGCTATTACCTGGGCGACCAAGATGCGATTCGGGCAGCACAGGACGCGGTCGCGAATCAGGGAAAAGCAAAATAGTCGATCTGCGATAACCGCGGCGTAACTTAAAAGGTGGATGGGAAGCAGGATTTTCCTTTTCACCTTTTTCCTTTTATACTCTGGCGTTTTGTATGTGGCAGAAAGCCGTCTTTGCAGCACTGATCATCTTTTGCCTTTCGCCCTACGGTTCACCGCCGATCGCGCTTGCGCTTGGCCTTGCCGTGGCGTTCACATTTGGCAACCCATTCCCCAGCCTTTCGGGCAAGCCGACAAAATATCTTCTGCAGGCATCGGTCGTGCTCCTCGGGTTCGGGATGAACCTCGGCGCGATATACGAGGCGGGCCGCGCGGGCATTCTGTTCACCATCGCCACCATCTTTGGCACGCTTGGCCTCGGATACGCGGTCGGACGTCTGTTGAACGTAAAGAAAAAGACCTCGACGCTTATCTCGTCGGGTACAGCGATCTGCGGCGGGAGCGCCATCGCGGCCGTCGGGCCCGCGATCAACGCTGAGCCCGAGGAGATGTCCGTTTCGCTCGGTACGGTCTTCGTGCTGAACTCGATCGCCCTATTTGCCTTTCCCTTGATAGGCCACGCGATAGGCCTGACGCAGGGCCAGTTCGGCATCTGGTCGGCGATCGCGATCCACGATACGAGCTCGGTCGTCGGTGCAGCACAGGCATACGGCGGAGAGGCTCTTGCCATCGCGACGACCGTTAAACTGGCGCGGGCGCTGTGGATCGCACCGGTGGCGTTGCTTTTCGCTTATATATACCGCGGGGAATCAGGTTCGAAGGCGAGGGTCGCGGTGCCATGGTTCATTTTCCTTTTCGTGGCGGCCGCGGCTATTCGCACATATGCTCCCGCATTTATTCTGCCCAGTGTTTTCGAATCGATCGTCGATGCCGCAAAAGCCGGTATGACGATAACGCTCTTTTTGATCGGGGCGTCGCTCACGCCACGCACGCTAAAGGCCGTCGGGTCCGCTCCGCTGCTGCAGGGAGTGGTGTTATGGATCGTGATCTCGCTCGTCTCCCTGTGGGCGGTCATGGGTATCGTGTAGGTTCCGGTCGGGGATCTATCCGAGTCTCAAGCCGGTGTTGCATAGCTGCAACGCCATTTGCTTGTCGAATCCAATTTGGTAAAATGCTCGTTTCGGCGATAGGTGAGTTTTTAAACCGTAATGAGCATCGATCAGATAACCGTAAGGGGCGCCCGCCAGCACAATCTCAAGAACATAAATGTCGAGATACCGCGTGACAAGTTCACGGTGATCACGGGGCTCTCGGGTTCGGGCAAGTCGTCGCTCGCCTTTGACACCATATATGCGGAGGGCCAACGGCGCTATGTCGAATCGCTGTCGGCATATGCACGCCAGTTTCTCGATCAGCTCGAAAAGCCCGACGTCGATTCGATCGAGGGGCTGAGCCCCGCGATATCCATCGAACAAAAGACCGTCTCGCGCAGTCCGCGATCGACGGTCGGGACGGTCACCGAGATATACGATTACATGCGGCTCCTGTTTGCCTCTATCGGGCAACCGCATTGCCATCAGTGCGGCGAACCGATCACGCGGCAATCGGTCGAGAATATCGTGGGCGGCATCCTGAACCTCCCGGAGGGCGCCCGTGTGATGGTGCTCGCGCCGATCGTCCGAGGCCGCAAGGGCGAATTCAAGAAAGAACTTGAAAAGCTCCACCGCGACGGGTTCGTGCGGGCGCGGATCGACGGGGAGATGCGGCAACTCGACGAAGAGATCGAGCTGAACAAGCGAAAGAATCACACGATCGAGGTCGTGGTGGACAGGCTTCTGATCAAAGAAGGTGTGGCGGAGCGCTTGACCGAATCGGTGAAGACGGCCCTTCGATTGACGGGCGGCGGGGTGCTCGTTTCGATCATCGACGGCGAAGAGAAGCTCTATTCCGAGCGAATGGCCTGCGTCAATTGCGGTATCAATATCGCTACGCTCGAGCCGCGGTCATTCTCGTTCAACTCGGCCTACGGCGCCTGCCGACATTGTCAGGGGATCGGGACCGTGATGGAGATCGACGTCAACAAGATCGTTCCGGACCCGACCCAGCCTCCGAACAAGATCGAATTCCTGAACGGGGCCGACAGGTCCGGTGCATCGTTCTTAAAGACGGCCCTGCTCGCGATCATCGAACGCTATGTGGACGGCGATAAGCTCGAACCGCCCAAGAGCGGCACGGCCGAGAAAAAGATCCGAAAGACAAAGAAAAAGAAGGCCGAGGCCCGCGGCGACGACACCGCGGAAACGGCCCTGACGCAGACGCCCTTCCAGGACCTGCCGGCGGAGATCAGAAACGCATTTCTTTACGGCACAAAAAAGCGGCTTACTTTCAGGCAGGGGGATTACAAGTACGAGAGCGACTGGAAAGGCGCGCTCCGTGCGATGAAGGAGAGGCTGGAGAATCCGCCGTCCGAAAAGACGCGCGAGGCTCTGTACGAACTGGTCGGGCCCGTGCCGTGTCCGTCGTGCGAGGGCGCCCGGTTGCAGCCGGAGAGCCTGGCGGTGCGGATCAACGGGCTGGGAATAGCGGACTATACCGGCCTTCCGATCGAAGATGCAGTGGCGAGATTCGACGAGATCGAGCTCACCGCGCGCGAGACGAAGATCGCGGGCCTTGTCCTGCGAGAGATCCGAAGCCGGTTGAGATTCCTCTCGGCGGTAGGCCTCGGGTACCTTACGCTCGACCGTGCCTCGGGCACTCTCTCGGGCGGCGAGGGGCAGAGGATACGGCTTGCGACGCAGATCGGATCGCAGCTTCGGGGTGTTCTGTATGTGCTGGACGAGCCGAGTATCGGGCTGCACCCGCGCGACAACCAAAAACTGCTCGAAACGCTCCACGAACTTCGCGACCTGGGCAATACCGTGCTGGTCGTCGAACATGACGAAGAAACGATAGAAAATGCGGATTACGTGATCGACCTCGGCCCGCTCGCCGGAACTCACGGCGGTGAAGTGATGGCGGTCGGAACGCCGCGTGAGATCGCGGCCTCCAGATCATCGTTGACGGGCAAATATCTGAACGGCGAGGCAAAGATCGAGGTGCCGGAGCTGAGGCGTCTGCCGAACGGCAGCCGGATCAAGGTAAAAGGTGCACGGGCGCACAACCTGAAGAATATCGATGTCGAATTCCCGCTGGGA
>JAJNPX010000053.1 GCA_021155145.1 Acidisarcina sp.
GCCCGGTATCTCGTACGTATCACGTCCGCCAAGGCCGTCGCAGGCCGCCCAGAAATCCGTGGTCCTTGATTGGTACGCGACGTCCCGAAGCATTCCGGTGACTTTACCTTTTTTTATCTCCCAAAACGTTTGGCCGCCGAACTGAAAATTGTATCGTTGTTGATCGATCGAATAACTACCACGTCCGTTGATCAGTATGCCATTCTCCACATCAGCGATGAGATCGTCCTGGCTGACATTCTCTTTGGCAGGCTGAAGCGAAACATTGGGCATACGAGGGAATGGCACGCTGCCCCAGCTATCGGCGTGCAGGCATCCATAAGACCTCTCCTTTCCGATCAGCTTCGCGGTATCGCGCGTCGTCTGCCAATCGACGAACACGCCATCTTTAACAAGGTGCCATTCCTGTCCCGGAACTCCCTCGTCGTCCCAACCCACGCTTGCCAGGCCAAGCTTTTGATTTCGGTCAGCCACAAAGTTCACGATCTTGGATCCAAACTGAAGCTTTCCAGTCTTTTCCGACGTTAGAAAGCTGGTTCCCGCATAATTAGCTTCCCAGAGGAGCGCTCTATCAAGCTCCGTCGGGTGGCCGACCGATTCGTGAATGGTAAGGAATAGATGGGAAGGATGCAGGACCAGATCATATTTGCCGGGCTTTACCGACGGGGCGTTTAATTTCATTACGGCGTTCTCGGCCGCGGACCGCGCTTCCGAGACCCAATCGTGCTTTGTCATATACTCAAAGCCGATCGCTTGGCCTTCGCGCAACGAATTGACTGACTGAAAGTCTCCCGTCGAACGATTGACAGCGGTCGCCGAAAAACTGGGGTTGCCGCGGATCAAATACTGCTCGATCCGAGAACCATCCGAGGTGGCGAGGTATTTCTGTTCGTTCACCCATGCCATCGACGAATTGGCAAAGCTTATCCCCTTCACTCCGAGGGCAGCCTCGTTTATCTTAAGGAGCACCGAGATCTTCTCATCAGGCTGAATGTCAAATGGGTCGACCTCGATCGGCGTGCTCCATTTTCCGATCACTTTTGGAGTCGCTACCAATTCGATCTTCTTGCGTTGATACGGGGCGTTCGCCTTAGCCGTCTCAACTGCCTCTTTTGTGACTCTTTGTACCTCTTCGGCAGTCACGACCGGACTGGCGGAGAATCCCCATGTGCCATTTACCAGCACCCGGACACCAAAACCAAAATTCTCCCCGCTCGACACGTTCAGGACTTGTCTTTCACGTGTATTTATCGCCTCAAGACGATATCGATTTATTCTGATGTCAGCATACGAGGCCCCTAGCCGTTTAGCCGTTGAAAGGGCGGCATCTGCCAAGCCGTCCCGATCTACGTCGAGGAAAGACCCACTGCTGCCGCGGGCATCAAATACCCAACTCGGGAGTATCGCCGCCGAACCTAGTGCGAGGCCAGCATTCCTTATGAAATCACGTCGAGAAAATGCCATCTATTCACCTGAAAATGATTTGTGATCCTGAAAACGGAAACGAGCCTCAAGTTTATTTCGAACATCCGACCGTGTCAATTCGCTTCCCAAGATCATAATATGAAAATCTTTGAGCGTCCTGACCCACCCTCTTTGGGTCTTAACCCATCACCCCGGATGTTGTAAAATCAATCAAATGAAGTATTTCCTCACGGTACTTGCGATACTTTTCGTTGAAATGTCCGCATTCGGACAATCCGACCTTCAATCGATGGTCGATGCGGATCGGTCACTTGCGTCACGCGCGATTGAAACCGGGACGCGGTCTGCATATTTAGAGTACCTCGCGGATGACGGCGTGATCTTTCGCCCTGATGCCGTCAACGGAAAGGAATACTGGAGCCTTCATCCCTCCGAACCCGCCGAAATACTGAACCGTAAGATGGAATTCGCCGATATTTCAGCAAGCGGGTTACTTGGCTATACAACCGGAGTCTGGGAAACAGAACCGAGGGTCCCGACGGGCCCGCCAAGACGGGTTGGACAGTACGTCACGGTTTGGTCAAAGAAGCCTGACGGACGCTTTCTAGCGATAATCGATATATTGACCGAGTATGATGAGGCGGCGGCACCAGTGGGGAATCCTGCTCTTGTGACGACTCTGCCCCGCGACATAAACAAGAGACGGTGGTCGGCCGCGGATCCGTCGATGAATTTCCTGAAAATGGGGATGACCAAGGGAGGCCTTGGAAAAGCCTTCGACGAGTTTGCCGCCGAGGACATTCGTTTGATCATCGAAGAGAACCCGCCGATCTTTGGCAAGAAGAATGCGGTAAAGGCCATGAAGAAATATTTATCTGTGGCGTTTCCACGAAAGGTTTCCTTGCTCGAATCATCGGACCTGGCCTACGCCTGGAATCCATGCGAATATGCGAACAGCGAAGAGGGGATGGAGCGAGGGAACTGTCTTAATATCTGGAAGCTCAGAAAGAAGCGATGGTACATAACTCTGGGAGTTTTTGCTCGGGTCCCCAATGTTGTAAGGCCCAAACTAAAAATGAGCCCCACAAACCGCCCGAACTAGGATCAATGCTGCAGAATAAAAAAGCGGCTCGCCATCCGAACCGCTTCAGTCGTTGAGCCAAGCTCTTCATCATTTAAACTTCTGGCTGATTCAAGATCTCGATCAGCGCTCTAAGTCTTGCTGAGTCATTCTCGTTCTTAATAGATCCCGAATCCTTTTCCAACGAGGCTGCTGCCGACTTGAGTTTCTGAACATCTTTCTTGCTGAGCTTGGAGGCTTCAGCCTTCTTGACAGCACCGCGAAGCTTGGAAATCTTCCCCTGAGAAAGAGCCTTGGAACGCTCCAGCTGATCGATGTACGCCTTGGCGACAACTAGCTTGTGCGGCCATACGATCTTCTGCTGATTCTGCACGTTCAACTCGTCGACATGTACGGTTTTCGCAGCATCGATCTCGTTTTGTGAAAGGTATTGGGTTGGTGTCAATTCAAAAATATCGAGACCTCGGGCGATCTCGGAAGAGTAAATGCGGCCATTGTACCAGTAAGCCGACCAGGATCCGCCCATCACCAGCAGTTTCGGATCTATTGGTCCACGATCGAAGTAACCGATCTCGACCGGATGATCGGCATCTGTGAAATCCATGATCGAGATACCGCCTTGGTACCAGGCTTGTACCTTCAGGTCGCGGCCGGGAACGGGGATCAGCGAACCATTGTGGGCGACGCAGTTCTCGAACTCAGACTGGGCAGCCGGCAGTTTGTAGTAACTTGCAAACTTGAGGTCCGTTCCGTCCAAGCGAAATATTGCGTTGGCTCCCCATTTATTAGGATCTTTCTCACGGCAACGCGGCCCCATACCTCCACCCCATTCGTCCGTGAAAACGACCTTTTTGCCGTCATTCGAAAACGAAGCCGAATGCCAGTATGCATAATTCGGGTCATTCACGGCCTCGACCCGCTTTGGGTTCACGGGATCTTTAATGTCGAGGAGTATTCCGTTACCCGAACAGGCACCCGCGGCAAGACCGATCTCGGCATATACCGTGATGTCATGGCATTGGTTGGTCTCTTGCGGACGGCCATTACCTTCGTGTGACCCGCCATTGGTCAAGGCATTTATCGCACCCGTCGCGGGGTCAGAAAAAACGCGGGGTGATGAGACCACTTTTGCGTCCTGCGGTGCCGCTAACGGTACCTTGATAACTTCAATGCGAAATAAGGCAGTGTTGGGATCCCTGTCGGGAGGTCCTCCCGAGCAACCAGCCAACTCCTCCGACGGGCGGACAAAGGAAGTGCCTGACACATAGATATAAACGTTCTCCTTGTCGTTCGGATCGGTAACAAGAGTGTGCGTGTGGGAACCACGGCACGTTTGCACGGCTCCAACCTGTTTGGGACTCGAAATGTCACTAATATCAAATATGCGAACGCCGCGAAAACGGTCCTTGCTCGCCGCCGGCTGGCCCGGCTGTCCACTCGCATTGGCGGGGAAACCCTGTTCGCCGCAGTCTAAGCGGCCATTCGGCATCTCCACCGACATGAACATCAGATTCTTGTAGACCGACACGTCGCCCTGTCCACCCGGGCAAAGCATGGAGGTAAGAAGCTTGGCACCGTTGGGATCGGAAATATCGTAAATATTCATCCCATAAAAGTTGCCGAGGAAAAGGTGATCACCCTGAAATGCAATGTCCGAATTAGCAAATGCGAGCCCGGCAATGGTCATTCGAGCCTCGGCCGGAACCATAGCGGGATCGGGGATTCCCAAAGAGCCAAGCGCCGCTTTAACTTTTGGGGTGTTCGGGTCGACCCCAAGCTGAAAGGCATCCGGCTTTCTAAGCAATTGAATGTGCTTGATGCCTGACGACGTCTCGCCCGCGTCGAAGAGGCCGGGTGTAAGTTTAGCCCGGGGATCGTTAATGTCGGCCCCCGTCATGCCTGCCGGCAGTGGGGCATTCTTCTCGGGCGCGGTCTGGGCCGAGACTGTGGTCATAAAAGATGCGGTCCCGAAAACGGCCGCAACGAGCAAACTGACAGTTAACTTATTAATCCGATTCATGGTTTCTTTTCTACGCGCATTCTAGCTAAAAGGTTCTGCATTATCTTGATCTCTCCCCGCTGTCCGCTATCAACATCCGAGGCGAAATTGAATAATTCCGCGTCTTGTCCGGTTCCGGGCGATTCGAAAAGTTCCTTGACCATCGTGAGGGCCCCTTCGTGATGCTGGATCATTCCCACTAGAAAGAGCCTCTCGAATTCGGCGCCGGTCGAATTCTTCAGAGCCGCCATCTGCTCGGCCGTCAACATCCCCGGCATCATCATCTGATTGGAGGCCGAGTGCATATCGTGCGAATAGCCCGTGGGCAGGGGCATTGGAATAGGCTGGCCCCTAAGTTCGAGCCATCGTGCCATGAACTTCATCTCGTCAGCTTGCGAACCGCTGATCTTCGACCCAAGTCGGCGAATATCCGGATTCTCGGTGCGCGATTCGATCAGATCCGTCATCTCCACCGCCTGTGCGTGGTGCATTATCATCCCCTGCATGAACTCGATATCTTTCCGGGATTCCGGCGGCAAACTGGCCCGGGTAGAGGCCGGAAGCTTTTGCGTAGCTTGGCCTGGAGCACCGGGCCGCACGACCGCAGGCGGCGCCACCTCACTCGTCTGGGCTTCGACCGGCTGTGGTAAGGCGCCTATCGCGAAAGTCAATAAAACAGTCCCCAATCCAACAAATGTCAAGGTAAATGGGGATTCGGACCTAAACCCGGCGGCAGAAGAATTTGCAAAAGTCATGGCTTGTCTTCGATCAAGAAAAATTTATCACAAAGCTGCGCGAATCGAGAAATCAATGCGATTTCCGTATCTCGTTTACGGTTACTATATGATTCTTTCGACCGCTAAGAGGTTGAACGCAATAATTGTTCACGAAGGGAGAACTCGAACGAAACCGAACTGCTTCAGACCGGCGCGGTTCGAATGCACAGATTTGTATTCGCTGGGGGTCGGAACATCGACTGCCCCTTGATCGGGGAAACCATGATTTGAACGCTTATTCGTTTGCCTCAACTTCGATTCGATAGACACACGAAATATAATTGTGCCCGCGTGAAACCTCGAGACCTTCAAAATTACCGAAACACCGGCATGATCGCGGCATTTCTCGGGGTCGGGTTTGTCACTCTCGCGTTGCTTCCTCTCCGGAGCACTGTTAACGCGACGACGGTGGGGTTTCTTCAGCTGGCAGTTGTCGTGTTCGTCGCAAGATACTTCGAGTGGCGGGCCGCTCTGACGGCTTCAATTCTCGCGGCGTTCTCGTTCAATTTCTTCTTCCTTCCGCCTTACCACGTGTTGACGATCGACGATCCACAAAACTGGGTCGCGCTTTTCGTTTTTCTGATCCTCGCGATCACGGTCGGCCGCCTTGCATCAACGTCTAACCAGCGACGCGCGGAAGCGGAAAGACTCTATCGGGAATTGGAAGAAGCTTTCGAGAAGGCGAGCGAATCCGAAGCCATAAAGCGGAGTGAAAAGCTGAAATCCGCGTTGCTCGATGCGGTGACGCACGATCTGCGGACGCCTCTCACAACGATCAAGGCAGCGGCGACGATGTTGCGGCAAGCGTACCGGAATGAGTCCATCCATGAAACGCTCGATCCCGAGGGCCATGAGGAACTTCTCGAGGCGATAACGGAAGAAACGGACAAGCTTAACGCATTCATCGATGCGATGGTCGGCCTGGCCCGAGTGCAAGCGGGTGAAGCCGCCGTTCAGAAAGCGCCTGTTTCCGTCGATGAGATAGTCTCAAAGGCGGCCAATCGAGCGAAGTCTGCCCTCGCATCGCACGTGCTATTCAGGCGGATCGACCCGGACCTGCCGCTTGTATCGGTAGATCCGCGAGCGATCGTCGAGGTGTTATACAATCTGTTAGATAATGCGGCAAAATACTCTCCGGCCAAGACAACGATAACGGTGTCTGCGGACATTTCCGGCGGCAACATCAGGTTCTCCGTCGAAGACCAAGGAGATGGGATCCCAGAATCGGAACGGGTTACGGTTTTTGAAAAGTTCCATCGGGTGCACCGAACACCTGGCGGGCTTGGCCTGGGGCTTTCGATCGCTCAAGGGATCGTTGAAGCTCATAGAGGCCGGATCTGGATAGAATCAGGCTCGAAGGGTGCCCGATTTGTTTTTGATATACCGATTACGACTAATGGAAACACGAACGAGGATCCTGGTCGTTGACGACGAAGCTCAGTTGCTGCGCGTCCTTCGCAGGATCCTTACCAGCCACAACTACTCAGTCCGCACCGCCGAGGACGGCGAGGCAGCACTCGAGGTATTCGATGAGTGGCGTCCCGATCTCGTGTTGACCGACCTTCAGATGCCGAACATGGACGGACTTGCGCTATGCAAGCGGCTGCGAACAGTTTCCGACATTCCCATTGTTGTACTTTCAGTGAAGGACGAAGAGAAAGCGGTCGTCGAGGCTCTTGATGCGGGTGTGGACGATTACATCACAAAGCCGTTTGGTGCTGACGAATTGGTCGCCCGAATCCGAAGCGTACTTCGAAGGGCACCAGCCAGAGAAAAGGACATTATCCAGACGGGCGGTTTCAACTTAGACATCGCAGGACACAAAGCGACATTGAATGGCGAGGTGCTGAAACTCACGCCAAAGGAGTTCGATCTGCTCGTGTGTTTCGTAAAGAATCCTGAGCGGGTTCTTACCCACTCGCAACTTCTACGGGCGGTGTGGGGCGAGTACTACAGTGAACAGGCAGACGCTCTTAGAGTCCTGGTCGCCTACCTTAGGAAAAAGATCGAGGATGAGCCTGCCAACCCGAAATATCTGATCACGGAACCATGGGTAGGCTACCGATTTGTTCCGGGCGGCGATTAGCCCGTCCGCCCTCCTCTTTACGAATTTTTAATGGGATTTTTAGACGGCTCTTATGCCGTCTTTTTTACTATGTAGTTGGCCAGTCTGCGTGCCAGAGCAGCGGCATTCTATGTTGGAAGTAAGAACAGATCAGATAGTCGGTCGATCAAGCGTTGAACGGCCGGGATCGGCCTCGCGGATCTGGACAGTCGTTGTCTTCGCTGGAGGCTTGACCGGAGTCGGATGCGGAATGCTTGGGATTCTGTTTAGCTTTCTGACGATGTTCGATGTGCTCACCCGAAACCGCGTTTTTGGAAACGTCACGGTAGCGTTGATCGTGATCGCGCTGTCGTCTCTGTTCGGAGCTGCCCATGGGATGGACAAGATCAGGGAGATCGAGAAACTGGAGAAACACGAGAGGTTCATAAAGGAGCTATCAGAGAAATGGTGAAAGCCACTGGACAGTGGCGGCTTCCTTGCCGACTGTGAGATCGATGTTTGAGCGACTTTCTTCAGTACTTCATGTTACCGGGGTTGTTTCACTCCTGATCGTTTTCGCCTACGCCGCGATCAATGC
>JAJNPX010000072.1 GCA_021155145.1 Acidisarcina sp.
TGTTTTGATTGCAGATACGGGGACAATACCTAAGATAAATTGGAGATGCATTTATGACCTGGATATATTCATTTGTCGTCGCAGGCCTTATTTTCTCAAACAGCAGTGATGCCGTACCTACCGCTGCTCCGCCCGAAGATCGCAGCACGGAGACCGCCGCGCCAACAAGGGCCGCGGACGAGATCGAAAAATTCGAACAAACTTATCCTCTAACGCCGAACGGCCGCGTCAGCGTAGCGAACGTAAACGGATCGATCGAGATCGTCGCCTGGGACCGGAGCGAAGTTAGGCTCGAGGCCACAAAGATCGCCGACAGCAAGGAATCATTGGCGGCGGTCGATCTGAAGATAGATGCCCGGGCCGATTCGTTCAGTGTCGAGACCGAGTATGAGCGTTGGAATTGGAAGGATAAATCGGAACGCAACAGGTCACGCAGGATCGAGGTCCAATTCAAGCTTTCCGTCCCGAGGGGGGCGATGCTCAATGAGATCGAAACCGTGAATGGTTCGGTCACGGCCCGCGACTTTGTGAATTACACAAAGATCTCGGCCGTCAACGGCGATGTAAATGCAGCGAACCTGCGGGGTACGGCGAGCCTTTCAACGGTAAACGGGACTGTGGTGGCGGATTTTGACCGCCTCGACCAGGGAAGCAAGATCGATCTGAGCACGGTCAACGGCCGGATCAACCTTTCGATCCCCTCGGATGCGAACGCCACGATCAAGGCCGACTCCTTGAACGGAAGCATCGTCAACGGATTTGGCCTGCCGGTGAGGAAGGGTGAATATGTCGGCCGCGACCTCCACGGGCGGCTTGGCAGCGGCGACGTCCAGATCAAACTCAATAGCGTCAATGGGCCGTTGGCGATCAACAAGAAAGACGACGGAAAACCGCAAAGCCCCGCTACAAATCTTTTGCCCGCGAAGGGCAGCACCGATAACTGGGACGATGGTGACGATAATGTGTCGGTAAACGCCGCTCGGATGAACCGCGACATCGCCCGTGCGGTCCGCGATGCGGAAAGGGTGTCGGTCAATGCCGCGAAGGAAGCCAAAAAGGCTATGGAGAACATAAAGCTTACGGACCTCGAAAAGCTCAAGATCGACATTGACGGCAGAAAGCTCGAAGAAGAGATCAAAGCGGGTTTGAAAGAACAGTCGATCGCTCTCGACCGTATGCGGGATGCAATGTGGCTCGGCGGGATGGGGCGAGTCGAAAGAAGGTCGAAGTCGCTCGCGGTTACAGAGAAGGCAAAGATCACAATCGATGCCGGAAACTTCAACGTGAAGGTTCGCGGCTGGGACAGGCCCGAAGTGAAGTATGTACTTACGGAATTCCCCAGGCCGCGGATGGGCCAGACGGCCGACGTTAAGGAAGAGCAGAACGGTTCCTCCATTACGCTAAAGATAACGGGCGGGCGGGATACAGATTCGGGCTGGTTTCCGGGTTCGGCTGAATCGCCGCGACTCGAGGTCTACGTTCCGAGAAAGAGCGATCTTAAGATCAATACGAAGGGCGAGATCAGACTCGAGGGCGTGACCGGAGACCTTGAATTGATCGGAGACGATAATTCGATCGATGTGCGGGGTTCTGACGGCAAGCTCACAGTCTCAAACACGGACGGTGTGGTACGCATAATCGGCTTTAGCGGGGAGCTCGCAGCACGGACGGATGACGGCGAGGTTTATATGGAGGGCGACTTTCGAAGCATCGATGGACGATCCGCGGACGGAAAATTTGTTCTGACCATTCCCGAGAACATCGATGCCGATATTCAGGCGCCGTCAGAAGCCGTGACCATATCGGGACTCTCGTCGGCAAAGAGAGTATCTGACTCTGCTTTGAGGCTTGGAAAAGGCGGGCGAAGCTATAAATTCGTATCGGCCGACGGCCGGCTCGAAGTGCGGAATCGAGACCTCGTTACCGCGGAAAGATAACCAAGAGTAAGGTGCGCCAAGCAAGCCAGGGCGCACCTTTTTTGAAACTTATTGACCAGAGTAGCGTTTCAGTCAATGGTCCACAGATCATTTTCTCATACCCGGACCAACTTAATAATTTGATGCCCGTGATCTCGAAACGAAGGTGCACTAATGCGATTTTCCTTAATACTTACCGCGATAATTCTTTTTCTAATACCGGCGGCCGCCCAACCGGTAAGCACACCGGATCCGAACAACACCGCCAAGGTAAATGGTTCGGAGAGCGACGATGACGTGCCGGCCAGCAAAAAGTTCAGTCCGATCAAGATCGGGAACGTACCGGTTCCGGTGGAAAAGGCATATCCGATCACGATCCCAAAGATCTCGCCGGGACTGGTGATCGATGGAAAAATAGACGAAGAGATCTGGAAGGATGCAGCCGTCTTTAAGGACTTTGTCCAGACCGGGCCGGGCGACAACGTGGCGCCGTCGAAACCGACCGAGGTCTACATGATGTATGACGAAAGGCATCTTTACATCGCCTTCAAGTGTTGGGACGAAAAGGACAAGATCAGGGCCACGGTCGCCAAGCGTGACAATGTGTTTGGCGAAGATAACGTCCGGGTGTGGCTCGATACCTATAACGATCAGCGGCGGGCGTACGTTCTGGGATTCAATCCGCTCGGCGTGCAGCAGGACGGGATATTTACCGAGGGCAGGGGAGCCGATTTTTCGGTCGATATCGTGATGGAGTCAAAGGGCGTTATCGAAGAGTGGGGCTGGTCGGTCGAGGTCAAGATCCCGTTCAAATCACTCCGTTATTCAGCCGGCAAAGATAAATTGTGGGGATTCAATGCGGCACGCAACATCGACCGCCTGAACGATGAATTCGATCAATGGCTGCCTGATGACCGAAACGTATCGGGTTTTTTGATCAAGCACGGCAAGATCACAGGCCTCGATGGCATCAAGTATGAACGCACGCTCGAGATCGCACCGAGCGTGACCGTCTCTCAGACCGGGACACGAAAACGCACGATACCGATATCGACCGTGGGGTCACAGGGCTTTGACCCCATCTTTTTTCCGATCGGCCTTCGCGATCCGGGCCGGTGGGTGAACGACCCGGTCAAGCCCGAATTCGGCCTGAACCTGAAATATACGATCAGCCCGAATGTGACGCTCGATGCTGCGATCAATCCCGACTATGCCGAGATCGAGGCTGATGCCCCGGTGGTGACGGCAAACCAGCGGTTCCCGATATTCTTTGAGGAGAAGCGGCCGTTCTTTCTGGAGGGAAAGGAGATCTTTAACACGCCTCTTTCGATCTTTTACTCGCGTACGATAGTGGACCCGGACGTGGCGGTGAAACTTACGGGAAAGACCGGAAAAACTTCGTTCGGCTTTCTTGCCGCCTCAGATAACGCTCCGGGCAACTACTCGCTAGACGAACGCAACGACCCTGTAATAGCTCCGAGGATCCAGGATTTCGTGGACAAGAACGCTACGTTTGCGGTGCTGCGTGTGAAGAGGGATATCGGCAAAGAGAACAACGTAGGGTTTTTTGCAAGCGCGCGGACCTTTCCCAGGAACCGAAATTTTGTCGGGAGCGTGGATGGTGTCTTTAAGTTAAATCCTGCCACGGTAATGAATGTCCAGGTGGTCGGAACACATTCGGTCAAAAATTTTTACGACCCGAACGAGGATCGCAGCCGCTATAGAACGGGAAATGGATTTGGTTACTACTGGAGCGTCGATCACACGACCGACCGACACGGTTGGTTTGCCGAAGCGTTGGGCCGCACAAAAGATTTCAGGACGGACGCCGGATTTACGCGGCGGACCGATTCGAACACATTCTTTTTTGCCAACCGTGTCAGCACGAAATCGAATCCTAAGGCATTTCTTATCCGCGGGAACTTCAATCAGTTCGTCCGTTACGGGATGGATTGGCGGGGCCGCATCCAGCAAGCACTCGGCGGCGCCAATGCAAACCTGAACCTCCAGGGCAATCTGTTCATCTATACGGAAGCCGGACTGATGTTCGAAAAGATCTACGAGGACGAGTTTGGAGCGGCCCGCGATCCGGCAAGCGGGCGCCCCGGAGCCTTTGTCGGCGAACCGCACCGGTCTGCGAAGCAGCCGTATTTCAGCGTCAATTTCAACAAGACCGTAAATAAAAAGATCAGCCTTTACGGATTTGTCGGGTCGATATTCAACGCGATGGACTACGACTTTGGCGCCGGGGAGCGGTTCCCGCGTGCAAGTACATCGTTCCTCGACTATCTTGCGAGCCCGGAATACCGATTCTATATCCAGCAGCTTTACGCATATCAGGTGGACCCGGAGAACGTGCCTCTTCCCGATCTCCCAAACCCGCCTCAGCAAGACCCAGGACCGGGCTGGCAGTTCGATGCAGAGGTCGGCGGCGAGTACAAACCGGTCGATCCATTCCGGATATCATTGAACTTTACGAAAAGCCGTCTGAAGCGTAACGACAGCGGCGAATTGGCGTTCGACGCGAACATCTTTTCGCTGAGGTCGACGTACCAATTCTCGCGGTTCACCTTCGTCCGTGCCCGGCTCGATTACGATTCGCTTCGACGCGATTACAGCGGGCAACTGCTGCTCGGCTGGAACCCCAATCCCGGTACGGCGTTTTACGTCGGTTATAACGACGCCGGCAACTACAACGGATTTAATCCATACACAAGGCACCAAGAGCCCGGATTCAACAGAAACGGGCGGACGTTCTTTATTCGGGCGTCTTACCTCTTCCGCAAGAGTTTCTGACAAGTTGTTCCTCCTGATAGCGCACTAGCGGCGGAGATCGGCAGCGGTCTTCGCCGCCTTTTTCGGAGGCGGCAGCCGAA
>JAJNPX010000073.1 GCA_021155145.1 Acidisarcina sp.
CGTCACGTCCGCGCCCTCACGGCGCAGATCTTCGATCACACGCTTGGCGTCCTGCTTCAACTCCTTTGCGAGATCATAAACCCTTACTTTCTTAGCTGCTGCCATAATAAACTCAAAAGAACTTGCCCGAACGCGGTCACTAATCTAAACGAAAAACGGGAGGCAGACGTCCGCCTCCTGCGATCCAAAAGCGGATCACGCCTTGTTCTCTTCCTCTTCGTCGTCTGCCGTGCCTTCGGTTTCTCCGCTGCTCGGCTCAACACTAGCGTCGATGTCTTCATTCACCGGCTCGTCTGCCTTCGGCTCGTCCGCCGTTGCCACTTCGATAGGCTGGTCATCGGCCGTTTCAACATCGGCCCCATCCTCTTCGACCGCCGGGGCCGTCTCAGCAGCTTCCTCGACTGAAGCAACAGGCTCGGCTGCTTCAGCTTCCGCTGCTTCGTCGGCAACCACGGCCTCATCATCTGATGGACCTTCGGACCCAGCCGTTTCAGTTGTTTCGACGGCCGCTGTTTCGCCATCGATCTCAGCCGTGTCCGCCGACGGCTCAGAGCCCTCAGAATTTTCGCCGTCCGCCACTTTCGCGGCGACGATCGACTTTGCCGATGAGAGGATCGTCTCGGCCTCGTCAAAGGTCAGGTCGAGGAACTCGACGAGGTCATCGATGGTCATTTCCGACAGCTTTTCTACGTCATCGACACCCTTTCCGGCGAGGATCTCGGCCTGGTTCGCCGTCACGCCTTCAAGTGCTGTAAGCGGGACCGCTTCGCCCGAAGCCATCATCTTGCCCATCTGGAGAGCGATCTCCTTCTTCAAGACCTCTTCGCTGACGATGTCGATGTCCCATCCGACAAGCCTTGTCGCAAGCCGGACGTTCTGTCCTTTTTTACCGATCGCCAGGCTTAGCTGATCTTCGCCGACGATGACGTGCATCTTGCGCTTTTCGATATCTGTAATGCGGACCTGCGAGACCTTAGCCGGTGACAACGCATTCGCCGCAAAGACCGATGGCTCGTCCGACCATTCGATGATGTCGATCTTCTCGCCTCTCAATTCCTTTATGATCGATTGAACGCGCGATCCCTTCATACCGACACAGGCGCCGACCGGGTCGACATCGCGTTCGTTCGACGACACGGCGATCTTTGCACGGTCGCCCGGCTCGCGAACGGCCGACTTGATCACGACCGTCTCGTCATATATCTCGGGCACTTCCATCTCGAATAGGCGTTTGACCAGTTCGGCCGATGCCCTCGAAAGCTTGATCTGCTGCCCCTTCTGGTCCTTGGAGACATCGACGATCACGACGCGGATCCGTTCTCCCTGATTCCAGATCTCACCGCGGGCCTGCTCTTTGCGTGGGATCACGCCCTCAAGGTTGTTGCCGAGATCGACGATGATGTCGCCGCGCTCAAATCGCTTCACGGTCCCGTTGATCAGCTCGCCCTTACGGTCGATATACTCGTCGTAAACCTTTTCCCTGATCGCTTCCCGGACCTTTTGTACCAGGATCTGTTTTGCCGTCTGGGCGGCAATGCGGCCCATCTCCTCACGGTTCAGGGGGATCAGGAGAATGTCTCCGAGTTCGACCTCGTCGCCGGCAAGCTCTTGCGCCTCTTCGAGCGATAGCTCAGCAGACGGGTTTTCGACTTCCTGGACGACGGTCTTCTGTACCGAGACCTCTACCTCGCCCTCTTCGGCGTTCCATTCGACCTGAATGCTGTCGCCGGTCTTGTCCTGAGCTTTGAACTGCTTTCGTGCGGCCGCTTTCACGGCATCCTTCATTGCCTCTATGACCATTTCCCGGTCGAGGCCCTGCTCGCTGCAAAGCATGTCGATACTCTGTTGAATCGATGATGTCATAAAAAAGAACGTCTTCAGCCTCAGGTTCGATGACCGCCGCTCTAGGCCCGGCTCAATTCCTGTTGAAGATCCACTTTCAAATTTGCCTTCAAAACCGACGAGTACGGGATCGTCACTTCGCCGGACGTCCTGTCCTCAAAAATTATGTTCTCGCCGTTCACACTTGTGATCCGGCCGTTGTACGATGATTGCCCTTCAGACCCCGGCTTCATTTTCACCTTTGCCAGGCTGCCCGCAAACTTTTCAAAATCGGCGAGGCTGTAAAGCCCGCGGTCGAGGCCGGGCGACGACACCTCGAGCACATATGAACTCGCGATGAGATCGCTCTCGTCCATTACCGCCTCGATCGAACGGGAAACGTTCGAGCAATCTTCGATAGTGATCCCGCCTTCCTTATCCGCAAAGACCCTCACGATCGGGTTGCGCCTGGTGCCGGCAAATTCCAAATGCACGAATTCCGCCCCGTTATCGGCGGCCGCCTTTGCCGCAATTTCCCTTATCCGCTCTTCGATCGATCGAGAATTCATTGACCTCTGCCACAAAATAAAAAGTGGGCACGAAACCCACTCGACACCGGACGCATCGCTCGCAAACTGTTAGTTTACTAAACTCTGCGTCGATTTAGCAAGTAATTGTGTTAGAGATGCTCCCGGATAACTCCGGCCCGCGATCTGAGCTCTCCCAGACGCTTCTCGATCAGGTCAAGTTTTGCCCGTTCGGGCTTTGCCGCGAACTCCTCAAGCATGATCACAAACTCGCGGGCGTCAGCCAAAAGGCGGTTCGAGTTCTTTTCAACCTCGTTGGCCTTGTCCGGCGATTGGGACATTACCCGCTTGGCCTCGGTCGCACCCCAATGTGTTATGCGGATCGAGTGCTTTCGCGAAGTTTCGGAAACCCAGCCTTCATCCTGAAGCTGTTTCGAGATGTTATCGATATTCGAATAGAATCCTTCCTTTTTCAAAAGGTCGATCAAGTCGACATCGACGGTCTCCTTGCCCTTTGTGATCTCATAGATCTTGAGTAAGACCTTATGAAAGACGTTCATAGCAGTATGGTCCTTACGTTCGATCGCTTCCGGCGAACTTTTCGGAGGCAAGGTAGGCGGCGCCTAATATTCCGGCGTCGTCGCCCAATTCCGAACGCATAAGTCTAACACGTTCTGCCGGATGCGGAAATGCCCTTCTTTTGATCTCCTGCTCAAGGTGATCGATGAACAAGATCCAGCCGGCAGAGGCGCCTCCGCCGATCACGATCGCCTCGGGATTCAATACATTCACGAGCCCGCCGAGAGCGATCCCGAGATAACGCCCGACGAGCCTGAAAACCTCGAGCGAGAGGGCATCGCCCTTCATTCCCGCCTCGTAAACCTCAAGCGGGGTGATATCGAGATGCGACCTCAGCATCGATTCGGGATGATCGGCCATGAGCGATCGGGCGAGCCTGACGATGGCGGAAGCCGACGCGTACTGCTCGACGCACCCGATACTGCCGCATCCGCACGGATGCCCGTCCGGTTCGACCGCGATGTGGCCGATCTCGCCCGCCGTCCCGTCAACGCCCCTGAGCAGTGTCCCATCGATAATGATCCCGCCGCCGACACCAGTGCCTAACGTAACGTGGATCGAATTCCGGACACCCTGCGATGCACCTTTCCAATTTTCGCCGACCGCGGCAGCATTTGCATCGTTCTCGAGCACGACCGGTATCCCTAGGTCGGAATAGAACCGCGTTGCAAAATCAAAATTGTTGAGCTCCGGAAGGTTAGGCGAACGGAGGATCTTGCCCTCCTGCGAATTCACGATCGCCGGCACGGCGGCGCCGAAGGCGGCAAATTCGTATCTGCCCTCCAGTTCCCTCTTGCTTTCCTCTATGACGGAATAGATAGCCGAGATAATGTCTTCGAGACGCCCGTGCGACGGCGTGCTCATGCGGTTCCTGAACACGACCTTGCCTTCACGATCGACCGCGGCCATCCTGAGATTTGTGCCGCCCAAGTCAGCAGCTAGAACGATCTTTTCCATTTAAGATGAAGCGAACTGACTATTGCCTCGGCGGTCTCTGAGCCTCCGGGACGTTCTTGTAAACATCCTCATATTTGGCGTATCCGTCCTTGATGACCGTGGTCATTAGGTTATCCTTGTCGACGACGGTCACTTCGAGCAGTATCGCCGGGATATCTTTTCCCAGCGTCTCGTTCCTGAAGGGCGTCGTATCGAGGGGTTCTTTCTTGGCGAGTTTTATCGCCGCCTCGACCGCCTGGCTGGCAAGTGGAATGATCGGTTTGTAGATGGTCATCGTCTGCGTGCCTTCGGCGATCCGCTGCAATCCGTCGAGGGCCGCGTCCTGCCCGGTCACGAGTATCTTGCCCGCGAGACCTTTCTTTTCCAATGCGGAGACCACTCCGCCCGCCATTCCGTCATTGGAAACGACGAAAGCCTGGATATTGTCGCCATTCTGTGTCAAAGCATTCTCGGCCATTTTCAGGGCCTCTTCCGGCTTCCAGTCGGGCGTAAAATTGTCGGCAACGATCTTTATCTTGCCGCTGTCGATCGCAGGTTTGAGAACGTCCAACTGTTCTTTTTTCATTATCACCGCATTATTGTCGGTGCCCGCACCGTAAACCATCACGTAGTTGCCCGTCGGCCGCTTCGCGAGAGCGTATTCAGCTATCTTGCGCCCGATCACCGGCACCTGATGCGAGATGTAGAGGTCTATCTTGTCGGAATTGATAAGCCTGTCGTAGCTGATGACCGGCACGCCTTTGGCCTTGGCCTTTTCCACCATCGAGGCGGCCTGGGTCGCATCGTGCGGAGCGATCACAAGTGCGTCGACGCCCTGGGTGAGCAGGTTATCCACGTCATTGGCCTGTTTATCGGCCTTGTTGTCAGCAACGGTAATGACGCACTCGACGTTCATCTTCTTGCAATGAGCTTCGAAAGCATCGCGGTCGCGGACCCACCTCTCTTCCTTGAGAGTGTCCATTGCAAAACCGATCTTTATCTTGCCGTCACCTGTATTAGTGGAAGTACCCTGTCCGGGGCCGGTGCAGCCGATCGAGAATACCACCGTGAGGATAATTAGTAGTGCCGTATACTTCATCGAGTAGATCTCCTTTACAAAACGTGACGAGGTTTCACAAATTAAAGCAAAAAAAAGGCTTCCGGGCAACGATGGGTGTCACAATCGCACATCCCCGCCAAAAAGCCATCGCTTAACACAGGCAACCTTCGGCGGGAAACCTTTCGTCCCGCCCCCTGAGTATGATATAAATGCGGTGGGCACGATAGGCAGCGGCCGACCCGAGGCTGACACTAAAATCTTTAGAATCGAACATTTAGGGGCATATTTTGTTGACACGGCCCCCTGATTCGTGTAAAAGTTTGAATGTCCTGGTTTTTTTGTTGCTTACCAGGCCCTAAGCTAATTTGCTTATTTTGGCCCTTGTGGCCGCTCGTCTTAGAAAATTTACTGTTATCCAGTTTCTCTCCGGCGTGTGCGTTTGGAGATTTGTCAAAAGGGATTGTTATAGGAGGAGATCAAATCAGATGCTCGGCAAAAATATTCTTCGCAAGTTTGTATGCTCGTTCATGGCCTTTGCGGTCCTGAGCGTTTACTCGACGTGGGTGCTCGCACTGCCGAATACACTCACGGGTGAGATCACCGTGACTGGGCAGGTTACGGTTAACGGCCAAACGGCTGTTTCGAATTCGACGATAGTCTCGGGGAGCACGATCGTAACTGGCTCTAACTCGAGCGCCATCGTTAGCCTCGGCAAGACTGGGCGCGTTGAGATCCTCGCGGATTCGAATCTCGTACTCAATTTCTCGGAAAACAGCATCGTCGGCATCCTTTCTTCAGGAAAGGCCCGGGTCGCAAATGCGGCTGGTGTTGCTACCACCTTTACGACCAAGGATGCGACGGTGATCGCTGACGCCGGCCAGGCGAACAACTTCCT
>JAJNPX010000076.1 GCA_021155145.1 Acidisarcina sp.
GTCGCGGTTTTCTTTGCTGCCTGTGGAGGCGGCACCGAAACCAACACAGCAAATAAGACCAACCCGACAAATGGGAACGCCGTGAACACTGGAACCGTCAAAGACCCGCTTGCCGCCCAAACTCCGACGCCGGCAGCGAGCGCGAACGACGCACCTACGCTAACGCCGGTTTACAAGGCTTATTGTGCTGCGTGGGTGAAGAAGGATGAGGCCGCACTCAGGAAGATCTACTCTTCGGATACGATCGCGGACTTTGAAAAGACGATGAAGGAAGACGGGATCAAGACTCTCGTCGACTTCCTCTCCGACGATCAAGCCTCGAACGAACTATGCGAAGCCCGCAACGAAAAGATATCGGGCGACGTCGCGACGGCCGAGGTTAGGACGAAAGGCTACCCGAACGGCATTACCGTGGTTTTCGTAAAAGAGAACGGCGAATGGAAACTTACCAATCGCCGTCCGGAAGGAGCCCTTAAATAGGTTCAAAGTTTCAGGTTCAATGTTCAAGGTTTCTTTGGAAACATTGAACATTGAACCTTGAACAGCCGAAAGTGAACCTTGAACAGCCGAAGGGTTCAGGCTCCCGCAGCTTTGTAGGCCGGCAGCACGACGCGAGCCGGCTTTTCCTTTTTTAGGCCGAGCGCCCAATCCGCCTGCATCAGCGTGTGGATGTCGCGGGTTCCCTCGTAAATAACTGCCGCTTTGCAGTTTCTGAGGTAGCGCTCTACCGGGTAATCATTCGTGTATCCGTTCGCCCCGTGTACCTCGATCGCCATCGAGGCCGCTTTTTCCGATCGCGTAGTCGCCTGCCACTTCGCCAGGCTCGCAGCCTTTGCAGACGGCTTGCCTTCATTCTTCAGCCACCCGCACTTCAGCCAGAGTAAGTGGGCCATCTGATAATCGGCCTCCATTTCGGCGATCTTTTGTTTCACGAGCTGAAAATTGGCGATCGTCTGGCCCTGCACTTCGCGGGTATTCGCATACGCGACCGAGGCGTCACGCGAGGCGCGGATCACACCCGTCGCTCCGGAGGCGACCGTATAACGGCCATTCTCCAGCGAGAACATCGCGATCTTGAATCCTTCGCCTTCCTCACCAAGCATATTCTCCTTCGGTACGCGGACGTCCTGCAGCGAGAAGTAACCCGTGTTGCCAGCCTTGATCCCCATTTTGCCGTGCAGCGTGCCGCTCGTAAAACCTGCCATCGAGCGCTCGACTATAAAGCACGAGATACCGCGATGGTCGCGAGCCTTCTGCTTTTCGAGGTCGGTCCAGCAGAAGAACAAGAAGTTGTCGGCGACATCGCCGAGCGATATCCACATCTTCTCGCCATTAAGTATCCAGTCGTCCCCATCGCGCTTGGCATACGAGCGCATTCCGACGACATCGGATCCAGCGTTCGGCTCGGTCAGACCAAATGTCGCGAGCTTTTCCCCCTTCGCCTGCGGGACTAGATACCTCTGTTTCTGCTCTTCGGTTCCCCACGAATAAACGCTAAGCGAGTTGAGCCCGACGTGGACCGACATCGCCACGCGAAGAAACGTGTCACAGGCTTCCAGCTCTTCGCAGACCAATCCAAGCGAAATGTAATCAAAGCCCGCACCTCCATACTCCTCCGGAATGCAAACTCCGAGCAGTCCCAGATCGGCCATCTTGTCAAAGACGCGGCGGTCGAAATGAGACTTTTCATCCCACTCTTTGATATAGGGTGCGATCTCGCCGTCACAAAACTCGCGGACGGTCTTTTGCAGGGCTAATTGTTCTTCGGTAAGTTCAAGATCGATCACGGCTTTATTAATCCTCGCTATTCTGCTTGTGTGATACTATTTGGAACGTAATTTCTAGCTCAAGTCTAACATTTCGCTTATGTTTCCGCGATAAGTGCGTCTGATTTTAGCCTAATATATGCGTATTCGAAGCCTAATATTTACCGCCGGGATCCTCCTCTGCATTCCCCTGGCGAGCGTTGGCCAAAGCCGGGATGCCGGGGATACCCCCGAAATGCCAAAGCTGCTGCCGCTACGCGACCAGATGACTGTTCGCGAAGGCTGGCTGATGAGGCGCCTTGGCTCAAATCTCCTTCCGATGATGAAACGGCACGGGATCGAGATGTGGATCGTCGTCAACGAAGAGTTCAAGAGCGACCCTGTCACACCCTATATTACGCCGCCGATCCCGATCGTCGGCCGACGCGATCTATTCATCTTTATCGACCGTGGAGAACGGATCGAGCGGATCGCAATGGTCCGGTACGATGAAGAGCAGCTCCGCGATCATTATCGCTTCGTAATGCCGGCACGCGACAAGTTTGGAGAAGAGTTAAGGAAGATCGTCGAAGAGCGAAATCCAAGAACGATCGCGCTGAACATCGGCGGGACCCGCGGTCAGCAAGCCGGGTTGAGCTATGACGCATACAAGTTTCTGGCGGATTCACTCGGCGCGGAGAACGAAAAAAAGTTCGTCTCGGCGGCGAACCTTCTGACCGAGTTCTTTGACACACGTGTACCGGGCGAACGCGAGCATTACGCGAATGCCGTACTTGCGACCGACGTCATCACCCGCCGGGCACTTTCGAGCGAAGTGATCAAGCCCGGTAAGACCACGGTCGGCGAGGTTCGGTGGTGGATGCTTCAACAGGTGAACGACCTTGGACTGACGGTCTGGTTCCAGCCCGACCTTCGTATCCAGCGGCAACAGGAAACAACGGGCCTCACCGGGCAGTTTCTCAGCACGGCTAAAGAGGCGGACGTGATCCAGCCCGGCGATCTTGTGCACGTCGATTTTGGCCTGGACTACATGGGGCTATCCACCGACTGGCAAAAGCACGCGTATGTCCTGAAACCCGGCGAGACCGATGCCCCGGCCGGGCTGAAGGCTGCCCTCAGGAATACCAACCTGCTCCAAGACACACTATTTGCCATCGCACGGGCGGGGATGACGGGCACCGAGGTATATGAGAAAACGATGGCCGAAATGAAGCTCAAAGGCGTCGATGCCATGATCTATTCGCACCCGATCGGTGCACATGGCCACGGCCTCGGGCCTTCGATAGACTTTCGCGGCAACATCGGCGGAGGTGCGAACAAGATCCTCCCCGGATCATTTATGTCGATCGAACTGAACACCTCCACACTGGTTCCGGAGTGGAAGAACCAGAAGGTCACGATCATGGCTGAGGACGACGCGGTAATGACAGATAAAGGTTACGAGTTCATTCGCCCTCGCCAGACGGAATTCTATTTGATCAGATAGCTGGAACGGGAACACTCTTGCCCCGCATGAACCAAAGCCATTTGTATGATCCCAGTTCCCAAGGCACTAAAGATCGTTACCCGAGAAACACCAAAACTCGGAGTTGAACGCATCGCGCTCGAAGGGTCTATCGGCCGCGTCCTCGCCGAAGACATCATCGCCGACTCCGACCTTCCGCCGTTCGATCGGTCGCAGATGG
>JAJNPX010000078.1 GCA_021155145.1 Acidisarcina sp.
CAAAAAGAGAAGACGTTCGGCGCGACTGAGCCGCGCACGCAAGGATTCGGCAATAGGGTCAATGTAGGCCAGTGGGAGCTCAACCGCGGATGCCCTGAGGGTTCCATGCCCGTTGCGTATTACCACACACATCCGAACTTCCGGGCAGGCGGGATGGAGATGAAGTACAACGAATTCTCAGAAGAGGATAAGACCCTTGCCAAGGACCTGAATCTCGACGCATACCTGGGCACTCTGGACGGCAGCTTTTTTCTCTACGAACCCCAGCACGACAGGGTGACGAAGTTCGTCAGACGCCTTCGTAACACCAGCAAATAGATGCATCTCCACGCTTCTGACCCCGCGCGGGTGCGCAAGTGCGGGATCCATTTTTCTTGTGGTGTATGATAAGCCGTGTGCTGGCAAATTCACACATCGCCCGCCACTCTTACTTAACTATTACACGTCTACCGCTATCGACCTGTTAACCTATAACTGTAGTTATTGGTCGAGCCCGGGAAACATAAATGAAAAATTCGATCACGTTCGAGCAGATCGGCCGGACGTTAAACTGGAGAAATGCGTCGATGGTCGCATTTTTTCACATACTCGCGATCCCCGCCTTCTTCACATTCAGCTGGCAAAATCTTGCGGCCCTGCTTATCGGCAATTGGATCGTCGGCAGCCTTGGCGTAGGCCTCGGCTGGCACCGATTGCTGACGCACCGAAGTTTTCGCGCGCCGAAATGGCTTGAGTATCTGCTCACGATCCTGGGCACGATGTCGATGCAGAATTCGCCCGATCGATGGGTGGCAACGCACCGGATACATCACAAATTCACCGAGCAGGAGGGCGACCCGCACTCGACCCGATCGGGCTTCTGGTGGGCTCAGATCGGTTGGGTGATATGGGGCACCGCACAGGACCACGACGCCGCGACCCTCAAACGCTACATCCCCGATCTGCTCAAGGACCGCGGCCATGTGCTGATCTCCCGTTTCCATCTCGTCCCAATATTGCTGTCGGCGCTTCTTCTGTTCGCGGTCGGCGGATGGACGATGGTCATATGGGGTGTCGCCGCCCGGGTCGTCTTCGGCTGGCACACGACGTGGTTCGTAAATTCGCTTTCGCACATCTATGGTTCGACGCCGCACGCGACCAAAGACGCCTCAACGAATAACTGGTTCGTGGCCCTGCTCACATTCGGCGAAGGATGGCACAACAATCATCATGCTTTCCCGACGTCGGCCCGCCACGGCCTTCGCTGGTATCAGTTCGACATGAACTGGCTCACGATCAAAATATTTCAACAGCTTGGATGGGCAAGCAACATCAAGACAGCGGGCACGGCAGAGGGATGAGGTTAGAGCGCCGAATAGGTATACTTATCGCCAATGGGCGCTAAGCTGGCTGCATTCGTCATCACGTTTTCGATAATCCTCGCCGCGGCGGTCGTGGTCGCCGCCGTTCTGCTGATGGCGATGAACGGCTATTCTGAGTCGGATGCCTTGTACGGCCTGGTCGCCTACGCCGTCCTTTCGCTGATCGTCTCTGTTGGTTCGGCCATTTTATCTTTGACCGTTGTCCGCCTGCTTGAGCGGCGTCGTTTCGGCGCTCTCTCGGGCGCCTTGATCGCGGTTGCAGCCGCATCCGCCGTTGGGGTCGTCCTGGTCACGATCTGCGGTATAATCGGTGTCGCCGTCGCGGAATTTGTCAGGGTAAATCTGTCATGATCACGTCATACCGGGAATTTTGGGAATTCTATCTGCGGGAACACTCGAAACCGCTAACGAGGATACTTCATTTTGTCGGCACTTCGCTTGGGATCGTCCTGCTCATTTGGTTCGTCTGGCGCGGCCAATGGTATTATATTCCGCTTTGTTTCGTATGCGGATATGCCTTCGCTTGGTTCGCACACTTTGTCGTTGAAAAGAACCGTCCCGCGACGTTTCAGTATCCTTTCTGGTCGTTCATTTCCGACTACAAGATGATGTTTTATATGGCTACCGGACGGCTCGAAACTGAGCTTGAGCGCACCGTGCGAAATGGCGATCAGCAAGAGGTAAGAAAATGAATCACCTATTTGCGATCTTTATGCTCGCGGCTGCTGCCTTTTCCGGCATAGGGCGTTCACCCATGCAGATCAACGCCGCTGCCGCCGGCGAGATAACGATCCGAACCGAAAATTACCCGCGGCCGCCGTATTCCGGGGCGACCTACTACATATATGAGCGCGATGGCGAAGTGATCTGCACCAAGCTCAGCGTCTGCAATAAATACGATGATTGCAGCGTCATTTACAAAAAGGGGCCGTTCAAAGAAGATGAGGATATCGAAACGGGGGAACCGTACGGCCGCACAGATCCGGTCGTGATACCGAGGGCAAAGCTAAAGAAGCACGTCTGTTTGACGCGGTTCAGGCTGGTAAAATAAAAGGTTCATCGCTATGGCGGCCGACGCACTGGTTTCAAATTCCTCAAATCTAAGCAGCGTCATCGAGTTCCTGACGGCGATGATCACACCGGCGCTGTTGATCTCGGCAACGGGGTCGATGGTCCTCTCGACCTCGACCCGCCTCGGCCGAGTTGTCGACCGGGTGCGTGCGCTCGAGGTCCGGCTGGGCGAGATGATCTATGCGCCGGAGAAGGATCAGATACCGCTTTATGAACGCCGCGTCGAGGTCATCGTTGACCTTCTCGACCTGGTGACCAGCCGTTCGCGGATCCTGCAGAGGGCGCTCGGCGCATTCTATTACGGGCTGATGTTCTTCGTGCTTACGAGTGTCAGCATCGCGCTGGTCGGGTTGCTTAACATCTATAAATGGGCGCCCATCCCGATCGGGGTTGTCGGTATAATGTTTCTCTTTTACGGGAGCATCCTGATGCTGCAAGAGACGAGAATGGCGACGGCCACCATCAACGAGGAGATGGACTTCACCTGGGAGCTCGCAAGAAAGGTAGCGCCCCAGGATGTTGCCAGTAAATACAATGCCAAAGGACGCATCAAGGGTTATCGCGGGCCCAAAGTATCTAACACTCTTGGCGGAGACTAAGCTCGAAGAACGCGTCGAACAACTCGAGGCGTTGCTATCCGCGTGCAATATCTGCCCGAAGGACTGCGGAAACGATCGTTTGAAAGACGAGATCGCCGCGTGCTACTCGGGCCGGCTTCCGATCGTCTCAAGCTACACCGCGCACTTTGGCGAAGAGCCGTGCCTGAGCGGAACCAACGGCGCGGGAAATATCTTTTTCGGCAACTGCAATCTTCGCTGCGTCTATTGCCAAAACTATCAGATCTCCCAGACCTGGAAAGAGCAACGCAAGAACGAAGTGACCCACGAGCGGCTGGCCGAGATGATGCTTGAGCTGCAGGGCCGAGGGGTGCATAATATCGGCTTCGTGTCGCCAACGCATTTTGCGCCGCAGATGGCCCGTGCGATCCTGATCGCCGCCAAACAGGGCCTTCGCCTGCCGATCGTTTACAACACGAACGCATACGATTCGGTCGAGGTGTTAAAACTGCTCGATGGTATCGTTGATATTTACCTGCCCGATCTCAAATACGCCGATTCAGACGCCGGTTTTCAATACTCGAAGGTACGCGATTACAAAGAACGCGCTCGTGCCGCGATAAAGGAAATGCACCGTCAGATGGGCGATGAACTCGTCTTCGACGAACACAGCTTGCTCAAACGCGGCCTGCTGATCCGTTTGCTCGTTTTGCCTAACGACATCGCCGGGATCGAGGAAAACCTTCGCTGGATCCGCGACGAACTTTCTCCCCGTACCGCCATCTCGCTAATGGCTCAGTACTACGCCACCAACAAGGCCGCCACCGACGACCGCTATATTCTACTGTCGCGCCGCATCTCCGAAGGTGAATGGTTCGATGCGGTTTCATTGCTCGAAGACCTCGGCATCGGAGAGGGATTTATGCAGGAATACGAATCCGCGTCCTACTACTACCGGCCCGATTTTACCGACGTAGAGAAGCCATTCAAGGATATCCGTGATTTTGAATGACTGGAACGCAGGCGTCCCGCCTGCAACGCCGGCCGCGGCTAAAGGAAATGAGATGAAAACCGGAAAC
>JAJNPX010000082.1 GCA_021155145.1 Acidisarcina sp.
CTGAAAGCTCCTGAAACGCGAGACGCTGCCGCGCTGATTGAAAATCACAAAGAGCAATCGGCCGCCGCGGGTATTTATCTCGCCGGCGAGAGCACTGACGCCGCCATCCGTGCGGCCGAGCGTGCCGGTCTTTCCGATCACGCTGCCCGTGGCAAAATCGCTGTCAAAACGGCCCTCGAGCGTTCCCTTATCGACACCGGCGACCGGCATCACATCGGCAAACGTCATCCTGTATCTGGCCAGGTCGCTGCGAAGCACACGGAGCAGTTTCATCATCGCGGCCGGCGTGACGCGGTTCACGCCAAGCCCGCTCGACGTCTGAATATAGAATTCCGATGGCTGTACGCCCGTGTTTTGCTGTACAAGGCGGGCGACACCGTACGGGCCGCCGACCATGTCGCCGAGCCGCTCGGCGAGGAAATTATTCGAGAAGCACATCATCGCCTTCACTATTTCGCGAAGCGGGGCCGATTCGTGCGAAAAGATGAGCTTTGCGTTGCTCGGCATCGACTGAACATAGACGCTGCCGGTGAAAGCGATGCTCGGCGATTGGTTCGTCGTTTGGCTTAGCCGACCCGAATTGATCAGGAAGTTCTGCCATACGCGGTTGGCCGCTGCCGAACGCTTAGCCGAATCGAGCGATGCGAAAAGCGTGCGGCCTGACGCGGTCGGCGAGGTCGAATAATTCATCGCAAAATTGTCTGTTACGATGAGGTCGCCCTCGACCGAACGGATGCCCATCCGGTTAAGTTCCTGTGCCAATTCGATCGCGTGTTCGTAGCCGAATACCGGATCGCGGCCCGAAATATACAGATTTCCGTAAATAGTGCCCGTCGGTTCATCCCAGCTTCCGTCGGTCCAGACGCTCGTCGCAAATCTGTAGTTCGGGCCAAATGTCTTCAAGATCGCGTAGGTCGTGGCGATCTTTACATTTGAAGCCGGGTTGTATGTGAGATTCGAACCGCTTTCGACCACCGGCTCGCCGTCAACCGTCTCGACCAAAATACCCGAATATCCGGGGATCGCCATGCTCTCCAGCACCGGGATCGTCGTGACGATCGGGCTGAACGAGATCGACGCCGGCTTGACCGCGTCAACGCTGGAAGTCTTTTTAATTAAGGGAGTTGCCGACGCCGCAGGTTGCGGATCGTCGCGAACTACCTGAATGTCCTGGAGAAATGGACGGGTCTGGGCCGCAGCAGTTATCGCACTCACGCCGAAAATAACGACGACAATGCAATACCAAAATCTAATTTTGCGGCTTGATGCGGGCATTTATTTTGTTGTTACCGGCTGGCTGTTCTGCGAGTCCTGCAAGAGGTGCCAACCGAAAGTATAACATACATCTCCACATTCTGTTCAATCCCGTTCTCAGTACCGGAAATTCCCGGAATATAGACGTACTTCAGATGAATTTTTGGCCGTTTCGCGATGCTCGTCATTTTACATATTTTTATGGATGCCATACAACCAGCTTATGATAAGTATGAACGAGCGGACCGGCCCGGCGGTTCCGGAGATCCTTTACGAGGCGACCAAGGTTTGGAGTTCCAGCTTTAGCTGGCATGGGCTGCCGGGTTGGAGAATTTCGTTGACTCGGGTTCGGGGCGGACTTATGATGGTTAAACCTTACTGTTGTGAAAAAGCCGCAAGAGCCAGTTACTATCGACCGCATTAAGGAAGTTCATCGTGAGCGCCGGGGTGAGATTACCGACCGTTTGGCAGAATTTAGGGAGATCCGCGAAAAGGGAAACGACGCGAAGCTCTGGGAGGAGATGGTGTTTTGCTTCTTCACCGGCGGGTGTTCGGCGAGGATGGGGCTGCGGTCGGTGGAAGCGGTGCGGCCGCTCCTTGGACAGGGGTCGCATGAGGAGTTGATGAACGCTCTGGTCGGCGTGCACCGGTATCCGAGGGCCCGGTCGCGGTATATCGTCGAATCGCGTGATTTTCTGAAGAAGCACTGCGGCCTGAAACTGCGTGCAAAACTTGAGAATTTCGACCACGACCACGATCGGCGCGATTGGCTCGTGAAAGAAAAGGGGATAAAGGGCCTCGGTTACAAGGAGGCCAGCCATTTTCTAAGGAATGTCGGCTTCAAGGGCTATGCTATCCTCGATAAGCACGTCCTGCGTTGTTTGGCCGAGCTAAAAATAATTGACGACCCAAAGCCACCAAATACACGTTCGAAGTATCTAAGGGTCGAAGAAAAGCTCAAAGATCTGACAGAGATGACCGGGATAGATCTTGACGAAATGGATCTGGTCCTATGGTCAATGAAAACGGGCGAGATCCTCAAATAGGACGACCGTTCGGGAAAGGAGGCATATCTATGAAGTCCTACGCAGCCGCATTTTCACCGTTGTTCCATCCTTTCCGATCGAGACGCGCCTCACTGTTCTTTATTGTCACTACACTCATTGCATTTCCCGCTTTTGCCGCCGACGACGTTCAGCAGGTGAGCGAGAATCCGAAGGCGCTTATCAAGCGGGCCGAAAAACTCTTTCGCCGCGGCGATCTCACCGGGGCCGAGGCGTATTTCAAGCGAGCCGTCGATGCCCGCCCGAACGATGCGGAGGCGAAGCTGAAGCTCGCGTACCTCTATGTGAAAATGCGTCGGCTGGTCGAGGCCTATGAGCTAAGTTTTCCGGTGGTCAAGGCCGACCCGAAGAATGCCCACGCCTCGGCGGTCGTCGGGGCGACGCTTCTCAGTGCCGGGCGGTTTCGCGATGCCCGTCTTCTCTTTGTCAATGCCATACGGCATGAGAACGATGAGGCCCTCGCATGGGCCGGCCTCGGGATGTTGGAATTCTATGAGAACAACATCGACGAAAGCCTCAAGAACCTTCAGGAGGCCGTCTTCTACGAGCCGCTTGAGCCGGATTACCTTTTCGTCCTCGCTCAGGTCTCCGCCCGTGCCGAAAAGTATAACGATGCCGCCAAGGCGTATGAGGATTTTCTCCGAGCCTCTCGCAACGAGGACGACGAACGCCGGGCACGGATCAAGGGGCTGATCAACTTCCTTCGATTTCTGGGAAACAAGCAATCGCTCTATCAGACAGGCGGAGCGGACCGTACAGAGGTCAAATTCGACCTCGTGGGTAATCGGCCGATCATAAAGCTTAGGGTCAACGGGCGTCCCGAGCCGCTGAATTTCGTGCTCGATACCGGTTCCGGCATCTCCGTGATCTCTGACGAGACGGCACGCGCACTCAAGATCAAACCGATAACCAAGGGCGGAATGGCCAAGGGCATCGGCGGAGACGGACAGTTCGAGATCGTATACGGGTTCCTCCGCGACGTAGGTATCGGTGATGTCGTTGTGCGAAGCGTGCCGGTGTATATCAGAAAGTTTCATAGCGATGGCAAGATCCACGGCTATATCGGACTTTCCCTGATCTCAAAATTTCTTACCACGGTCGATTACGGGGCCCAGACATTCACCCTTCAAAAGCGGGGTTCGTTCGTCGAGCCGCTCAACGCGGCCACCCTTAGCGTTCCGTTGCGCCTTACTTCGAGTGGGTTCCTCAGCGGGGAAGTTCAGCTTGAGGGCATCGAGGAGCCTCTGAATTTCATTGTCGATACCGGCGCGAGCGTTTCGGTGATCTCGTCGGACATCGCCACCCATAACTCGATGGCGCCCTATGCCCAGGAAGAGCGAATGCGGGTGATCGGCGCCGCCGGGATCACGGAAGACGTTCCGTCGTTCCTCCTGCCAAAGGTAACGATGGGGAACCACTCAAGGAAGAGCATTACCGCCATCGCACTTAACCTCGATCTGATAAACGAAGCTTCGGGTTTCGAACAAGCCGGGATACTCGGCGGAAATTTCCTGAAAAATTACCGGATGACCTTTGATTTCCAGAACTCCAAGCTCACGTTCGTATCGGTCAACACCGACCCTGATAAGCAGGAATAGCCCCGAAAGGTTATGATATGACGGAAGATGAAGTTAAGCCTTTACCTGGAAACTTCCGTCATAGGTGCATACCTCGACAACGGAGACCCATTTCGCCGCGACCTGACAATGCGCTGGTTCGAGCACGAACTGGGCGAATACCGCGCCTGCACCTCGCTGCTCGTAAAGCGGGAGCTTGAGCGCATCGACGAACCGCACCGCACCGGTTATCTCAAACTGATAAGAGGGCTCGAGGACCTGGAACTCGCGGACGAGGCCGCGATCCTGGCCGAAGGATATATCACACGGGGTATATTCCATCGCAAGTTCATGGCGGACGCCCTGCACGTGGCTCTTGCCTCGTTCCACAAGATCGACTACCTCGTCACATGGAATTTCGGGCATCTCGCGAACGTGCGAAAGCAGGCCCGCATCCGGCTATTCAATACTTCCGCAGGTTTCTTTTCACCGTCGATCATTACTCCGGAGTTTCTCGTTCACAGTCTTTAGCACAATGTATCCGCGCTCCAAGTTTCAGGAAGTACTTCTCGCCATACGGCAGGAGATGGCCCGCGAGGCCGACTTTGACGTCGACCTGTTCACGGAGATAGTCCGCACCGGTGCGGGGCCGCGCGACCCGGCCACCCACTCGATGAATGAACAGGAGCCCGACGGAAAGAAACCGGCCGGCCGATCGAAGAGGAGAAGGGGATGACCGCCCTCATCTCTTGTGCCCGGCAAAGAGAACTGTTTTAATTTTTCCTTGATACCGGCGATACCGGCACAATTGTTTCGACCGTTCACCCGCGGCCTCCGGTTTTCTTGAATGCTAAGATATTTAATTTCCTGCCTGATAATCCTGGCGGTCGTTGCGGCGTCCGGCTATTACTTCTTTTCCGAATACTGGATACACAGGTTTGACGAAGTGATCGCCCGCCAGGCCCGCGTTTACAGGCTGGATGAAAAACTGGTTTGGAGCGTGATCTACGAAGAGACCTATTTCCGGCCGACGGTCCGCGGCGATGCCGATGAGGTAGGGCTTATGCAGGTAACGCCGCTCGTCGCGCGTGATTGGGCCAAGGAGACCGGCCTGACCGACCTCGAACGCCAGGCTAACGAAAATGTCGTCGCGTTCCTGACCGACCCGGAACGCAACATTCAGATCGGCTGCTGGTATCTCGAAAAACTCCGCGAGCGTTATCGAAACCGTCCCGCCGAAACGGCAATGATGCTCTCCGCATACAACGCAGGCCCAAGCCGCGTGGAGGAGTGGACCAGGGATTCCGACGCGCCAGGGCTTTCCGAAGCTGACTTTATCGAGAGGATCAATATTCCCTCGACGAGAACGTATGTCACCTCCATCCTCGACCGCTACCGTGCGAGCACGGTCAAGAAGCAGCCGTAAGGAAGAAATGCCCGGATCCATATGAAGCTCCTCGCTGCCGAATACGTCCTGCCGATCTCATCCGAGCCGATCAAGGATGGGGCGATCGCGCTCGATGCGGACAAGATCGTCGAGGTTGGAGATCGAGAGGCTTTGATTTCGAAATTTCCGACCTTTCTTGTAGAAGATCTCGGTCGCGCGGCGATCCTGCCCGGATTTGTGAATTGCCATTCGCATCTCGAACTCACGGCGCTTCGCGGAGCACTCGATGAGGTCGAGCATGATTTCAAGGCGTGGCTGCTGAAGGCGACCGCGATG
>JAJNPX010000103.1 GCA_021155145.1 Acidisarcina sp.
CGGCTTTACCAACCTCGCGTCAAGCTCTATCGCGTCGCGTCGGTTCAGCCTCAGCCGTATGAACTCCGGTTCGAGCCGGCCGTTCACGCCGCCGATATCTGCCCGCTCGACGCGTGCGACGCGGCCGTCGATGATCGACCCTGCGGGGATCATCACGCCGCTTTCGTTCGTGACAGCCTCGATGACCCGGACAATGAATGTGTCATTGACGGCGTTCACTTTGGAGCTGATCTCGGTGTCCATTCGGACCTTTATCCGCGTGCCTGCCGGAAGTACATATGCCGGGTCGGGCTGCGCGTGCAAAGATGAGAAGTTGAGAAAGATCAAAGTCGAGACCGCGAAGACTTTGGTGCTGAAAATGAAGAACCTCACTATGGCTACCTCCATCTTCGCGGACGAGTCAAACGACATCCGCGGAGTAAATGGCAACCGACGTGCCACTGGCCGGTAAAGACCCAAAAATGCAGAATTTAGGCGTAAAATCGAGGATCTCGGCAGATAAAATGCCCGAAGCCCGATCTCGTATTTCCCTAATCGTTAATGGGATGCACGAAATCGGGCAATCGTTAGCCTGCGGCGCGGTGGTTCAATTGAGTATAGGATGTCCGCCGCCCTGGCTGTGGTCCTTGGTCTGCTCGTATTTGCGGCGATCGTTGTGGTAGAGCACGAGGTGCTCGCCCTCATACCGAACCACGTCGGAAACGCGCCGGAGGTCCTTTGTATGCTCAGCGATCACGAACGCGCAGGGATTGTTAGAAACGACCATCCCTGCCGCATAAATGAAGCCGCCCTGGTCGTAATCTGTCCCCGCATACTGGGCCGCGCCGACCGCGATATCCGGTGAATAGGCCCCGCTCGCGTTGGTCTGGCGATCCGCTTTTGCTATGAATATCGTGTAATCGGAGTGGTTGAGCTTGCGGCGATAGCGATTCTTTCGAGCGACGGCGATCAGATCGTCGAGGCCCTCGTCGATCGCGTCAAGCATCGCCGCCGATGGCCGCCGGACCGCGATGACATTCGCTCCGGCAGGCGTCGTGCCCCTGTAAGTGAAGCGATCGCCTGTTATCCGTTGAGCCTTGGCAATAACCCCAGACTGAGCGCTCGCCGTAGACGCCACGGCAATGGTGATGATTAGTACAAGATACAATTTTCCCCTGACCATAATTCAGCCTCCACGGGGTTAGCAGCAAAACACATGCCTTAAATAATTGCCTTGAATAATCGCGTTGAATAATGCTGAGGGCGGGAGTCGAACCCGCACGCCCCTTAGGACACAGGATTTTAAGTCCTGGGCGTCTACCAATTCCGCCACCCCAGCACGCACCTAGCAGATTAACATGAACCGTTATCGGCGCAAATCGTAACTAAGCCGCTCATTTGGCATACCGAGGCTATGTTATGATTGGGCAAAGCCGAACCGCTTGCAGAATATGGAACAATACGTTTGGGTCATGTGGGTCATACTCGGTGTCGCGCTTATCGTTGCCGAAACGTTTACGTTCGGCTTCGTCCTTTTATGGTTCGGCGTCGGGGCACTTGCGGCAGCAGTTGCAGGCGTTTTGGGTATAGGCTTTCTCGGGCAATTTCTCATTTTCGCGGCCATATCGATAGCACTGACGGCGGCTTCACGGACCATTTTTTCCAATTTCCTGAGCAAACAGGACGAGAATTCTGTGAAGATCGGGGTCGATTCGCTCCCGGGACAGATCGGGACGGTTACTATCGCGAGCAAGGGTGCGCTCGGAGAAGGTGCAGTAAAGGTTTACGGCTCTACATGGACGGCATTTCCGGTAGACGGGGCAAGCGAATTGAACGAGGGGGAAAAGGTCGAGGTTGTTTCAGTAAAGGGATCGTCGATCTATGTAAGGCCGGTCAATAGAGAACTTCCGGGCTGGCGTGGCGACTAAACTATTTCAGCGGTATCCTGCTCCTGAGTATCTGCTTCGTCCGCGTCTTGGTCTGCGGTATCGTGGATATTACCCAGATCGATCAGCTCCAATTGAACATCTTCACTTTCCAGTTCGGGCAGTGAATCTCCGATCAGCTTCGCAAGGATGACGGTAATATTGTCTTCGCCACCGTTCTCATTCGCTTCCTTTACCAACTCAGCACAGGCAAGTTCCAATTGATCGATATGCGTCGAAACATGGTTCTGCATACTTGCCGCGCTCACCTTGTTGGAAAGACCGTCGCTACAAAGCAAGAGTACATCGTTACGGGCGGGAGCAAGGCGAGCCGATACGGGATAGATCTCATTCTGTGCGCCCAGCGCCTGAAGGATCACATTTTTCAATGTGTGTGTCTCAGCCTCTTCAGCGGATATCTGCTGGGCGTCTATCAACTGCTGTACCAACGATTGGTCCTTGGTTATCTGATAGATCTTTTCGTTGCGAATAAGATAGGCACGGCTGTCACCGACCTGAATTATGTCGATGCCACGGGGCGTAAGTCCAAGGCCTGTGAACGTTGCGCCCATGCCCTGAAATTGTGCATCCGAGCGGCCCTGTTGGTGGACGAGATAGTTGGCGTAGACGGTGGCGTTATAGAGTTTGGCGATCAAATTGTAATCCATCGCCTCAGGTGTGAGCGTCTCCTCAATATCTTCATGAAGCAGCTTTTCGCAGACACTTTCCACCGCCATTTTGCTTGCGACCTCACCTGCCAGGGCGCCGCCCATTCCGTCGGAAACCGCGAGTATTATGCCGTTGTCGTCAACCTCAAATTGCTGAGATTCGATCACAAACTCACCGCTTTCCTGCTTGCTGGTCCAGGCGCGGCTTTTTGAAATGTTCAGAAGCAGGTAATTGTCTTCATTGCCGCGGCGGACGCGGCCAACATGGGAAGTGGCGTGAATCTCAACACTGAACATATTTCTTTCGGCTCCGTTTCGGGCACATACCCTGTGAACTCGAAATACAGAGCCAGACACTATCCTAGTGCCTGATCTAAATCTCCAATTATATCTTCGATATCCTCGATGCCAACAGATATTCGCACGAGACCATCGGTAATGCCTAATCTTTCACGAGCTTCCTGGGGAACCGAAGCGTGCGTCATAGTCGCCGGGTGTGAGATCAGCGACTCGACACCGCCCAAACTCTCGCCCAGAATGCAAAGCTTGACGTTATCCAGGACTCTTTTTGCATTCTCGTAGGAGCCGGTCTCAAACGAGACCATTCCACCGAATCCCGATTGCTGCCGCTTTGCCAGTTCGTGCTGCGGATGCGAGGCAAGACCCGGGT
>JAJNPX010000109.1 GCA_021155145.1 Acidisarcina sp.
GAGATCACGCCTTCGGGGACGATCCTCGTCCCGGGCGAGGGCCTGCCGGACGAGAACGACCCGAACGCGCGAACGGAAGAGCACGAAGCGCAGTTCGTAAGGTCGGAGTTCGTACCGCGTTATGTGGCGACGCACCTGAACATCAACACAAAGAAGAGCATCGAAGAGATCCGCGAGCTGGCTAAGCGTGAAGGCTGGCGTGTGCTGGTATGCAATCGCGGCGAAGGTTTGTTTCAGCTTGTCGAGGTTTGGGTCGAGAACACGTTCATGCTCGAAGTGATGACACCTGAGCAGACGAAGCGTTACATCGAGATCACCGATCCGAAATTCATGGACGCCGCTTTCGCCGACGCGCTAAAGAACACAGGCCCGCGCGTTCAGCCGACGCTTCCCGCCGATCTGAATCTGATCGGGTAACGACCGATCTCAAACAGGAAATGCAGGACGGCCGGGATGCTTTTCGGAGACGATGGCCATCCTGATCATTTTGAATTTGATCTATACACCGAACGGTTTCCAGGTCTCACGCCAATCGAACGCTTCCGTGCCGCGGAAGCGTTTTTTGTAATCGTAAAAGGACGCTCCCTCGTAACAGTAGCCCTGATAGTAGAATTTTCGCCCCGTTTCGATCGAGTATTCGATCTCCTTCAGCATCGTAAAAATTCCGAGTCCGCGGCTGGCGGCCTCCGGATCGAACGTTCCGTAGACGCCTGAGGTAGATTCGCCTCCGATATCGAAATAGCTCACCGCAAGCAGGCGGCCATCCCGAATTACACGGATCTCTTTGGCCTCGCAGGGCGTCTCGGCAGGCTCGTATGAAAGAAAATCGTAGATCGACTCGGGAACGCCATGGTCAAAGCGCGTCTTATGTCGATGAAAGAGCTGTTCGGAGGCCGGGTCGATCGCGGCCGGCCCGATCACGACCTCCAGATCCTCATTCCTGCGTAGTACTCGACGCTGGCTCTTAGAGAGTCCAAAATTGGCAAGGCGAATACGGAGCGGCGCAACGAAACGCAGTTCGTCGTGCATAAAGCCCACGTTGTAGCGGAAAAAATAGGTGCCGAAATGCCGCCAGCCATTCGCCCAAAGCGAGTCCATCTGTTCGGGCCGGACGGAATTTGCATGGAATCCTTCGTTGATCAGGCGAAAGTTTTCTAGCAGCATAGCCTGAGTCCAAGGTCCAAGGTCCAAAGTCCAAAGTCTCAAGATCCGACGACGTTAGACTCTGGACGTTGGACTTCAGACCAAGCGGTTTACCAATTGACGCTGCCTTCTTTCGAGGTGTCGATCGTCGCGAGTCCGCTGCCGTCGTCGTAGAAGAAGATCTTCATATTGTCGAAAAGAAATTCGTGCGATTCCGGATTAGAAACGTCGAGCCCGAAGTGGTTTATCAGCTGCATCTGCTTTTTCTGCCATTCGGCCCAGCAATCTTTGCACATCTCTTCGCCGATCTTCTGCCCCAGTTCGGTCGGGACGGGCGCATAGCCGATCGGTTCGCTCTTTTGCCCGCAGCGGGCACATTTGAATTTGTCGCTGCCAAATAAAGCCATAGAGAAAATTCTACCATAGGCATGGTCAGGTCCGGATAGAGAAGGCTCGGTGATCTAGTACCTAAGCTTGATATCGAACTTTACGGCGAGAATGCGAAACAGGAATACCGTCGCGATGCACGCAAGGACCGCGGCGATCGGGGCTATATTCAATTTTATAAGTGCGATATAGATCCAGGCACCGGCGAAAGCACAGGTCGCATAAAGCGGCTCTGTCGGCAGGAACAACTGCGGCTTTTGGTTGCACAGGATATCGCGCACCACGCCGCCGAACGTAGCCGTGACAACGCCAATAAATGCGGACGGCAGGACCGGCGTGTTCATCGATAAAGCGATGCCGACACCGGAGGCTGTAAATAGGCCGAGGCCGAGCGCGTCTATGATCACCAGAACGCGTCCGCCCGAAATGTTCCTGTTGGAACGCAGAAGAAGATACTCGAAAGGCAATAGGAGCCCGATCAGGACAAGAAATTCCCAATGGACGACCCAATAGAGCGGATGATTGCCAAGCAGGACATCGCGGATCGTGCCGCCGCCGAACGCCGTAACGAACCCGATCGTCAGAACTCCGACAAGATCGAATCCGCTCTGCCGGGCGTGGACGAGGCCGGAATACGCGAATACAAGGATCGCCGTGACCTCGATGATATAGAGAAGAGTTTCCATTGATCACTCAGCCGCGGTCGAGGGCGGATCTATCGGGGCTCGGGGCATTAGCTTCGCAAACGTAACGAAGGCGAACCCGACAATGAGAAAGGCGATCAATACGAGACCTGCATTGGTCAAAGCAGTCGAGTAGCCAAGTTGCGTCACATCCACGAACCAATACGGATACCAATCGACCAACGCACCGCGCGCAAGCGAATAAGCTACATAAGCAAGCGGATACCCCAGCCATTTCAACGCATCACCCCACCCGATACCGGCTTTTGGTGCAAAAGCGATCCAATAGACGACATAGGCTAGCGGCACGGCATCGTGCAGCAGATGATCGGCAACTGCCTGCCAACCTTGTGGATCCCATACCGCGCGCAGGAACAAACTATAAACGAGGCCGACAATTGAAATGTAAGTTCCGACCGCCGCCTGGGAAGTCGGCTTTGACAGGAGGCTGCCGACCCTTGAACCCGGGAAGAACGCAGTCGCCGCTGTCGTGAAAGCAACGATCAGGTTTGTCAGGATCGTGAAAAAGCTGAAGTAACGGATGATGCGTTCGGGTACTGAAAGCAGTTGATTCGAAGGACTAGTAAGAACGATAACGAACTGAAGCACAAGTGCAAACCACCCGACGATCGCTATGACTCCCACGAATATCCTGGCCATATCGTTACGAGGCTTTTCTTATTGCTTCGAGAACATCAACATCCGCCGGACGGAAAAGGCTAAGCGGCTG
>JAJNPX010000136.1 GCA_021155145.1 Acidisarcina sp.
GATGCCGATGATCAAATGCACATTGTAGATGAATCGGTTCATAGGCTTAATATCTACTTTTCGGCCGCCGATATCCAATGAAGAATTCGCCGAACTGTGCTAGTCTTTACAGTTGAACGACCATGAGTAACCCGACCGTAACAGATATCTTCAAGCGTGCACTCGAGTTGCGTGCAAAGGCCCCGAACGGATCTTACGAGGACCTCAAGTCCCAGCTTAAGAACGAGTTTAGCGGGAAGGCCATTCCCGATACCGCTTATCTTACGATCCCCGAGTACGACAATATCGTGCCCGAGGAAGATTGGACGGCGGGATTGCCCGTTACGCTGCGCGGCATTCAAAACGAGGACTGGAACGATGTGATCCACGGGATCATCATCAGCCTGGAACAGGTCGAGAACTATCCGAAGGAGTCCGGCCGCGAGGACGACCCGGCCAAAGAATGGCGGAACCGCGGCAAGTCTATCGCCGAAGCCGAAGAGAAGAACCTTTCAAAATGGATGCCCGAAGAGTTGATGGCAATGGCGAAGCGAAACGTCATCAATTAGTTTCGAACAAAGTGAAAACTGAGAACTGAAAATGCCTTAGCGTTTTCAGTTCTCACTTTTTACTTTTCAGTTTCTCCGGAGACATCGAACCGAAGCCCGTCGGAAGCCAAACAGGTTTTGATCCCGCCGATCTCCGCGGGACCCTCGTGGCCATCCCACTCCGGATAAAGGTGCGTCAGCACGATCTTTCTTGGCTTGGCGAAGCGGGCGATCTGTTCGATGTCGGAGAGATTCAGGTGAATGGTGACCGGCTTTTCCACGATGAACGAGCACTCGATCAACAGAACATCAACGTCGCGGGCGAATACGCCGAGGTTGGTCGAGTAGCCGGTGTCGGCAGAAAACGCTATTGATCCGGACGCGTCATCGATCCGGATGGCGCAGCTTTCATCGGTGTGCGGTGTGGAGAATGTTTTGGCCGTCACGCCTTGAAAGAGTTCGAATTGCTTGCCGGGTTCGATCTCGACAACGTCGATCCGGAATGGCTGTTCGAGTAGGCCATAGTCGTATGCCGAATCGAATGCCGCGATCAGCTTCGCTAGCCCCGGCGGGCCGACGATCCGCATCGGCTTCGTGCGCGTTTGAGTTGTCGGAGCGTACTTCGTGCCGAACAAAAAAGGCGCCAGGCCGCCGCAGTGATCAAGATGAAAGTGCGAGATCCAGATCGCGTCCAGATTCGCCCAGTCGCGACCTTCCTGCGCCATCCGGTGTATCGCCGACGCCGAACAATCGAGCAGTATCGAGCCGCCGGAAGTCTCAAGCCAATAGCCCGAGCTTGAACGTGTCGGATGTGGGACGGATGAACCTGAGCCGAGAACGATGAGTTGCATGTCGTAATTCTAACAGTTCTCGTTGTCGCGATGAGTCCTTACTCACGTGCGGGCTACCGACACGCCGTGCTAAATTCAAATCAATGGCCCAGGTAGATATCCTTGCAGTTTTCGCACACCCCGACGATCTCGAATTGACCGTCGGAGGGACGATGCTGCGGATGAAGAGTCTTGGCTATCGAACCGGCGGGCTCGATGTAACTCGCGGAGAGATGGGTACGCGTGGAACGGTCGAGGGAAGGGCGCTGGAAGCAGACGACGCTGCGAAGATACTTAGGCTCGACGTCCGCGAGAATCTCGGACTCGCAGACGGACACGTCTTTGTCGACGACGGTTCGCGGACGGCGATGGTGCGGGCGTTTCGACGCTTGAAGCCAAAGATCGTCCTTACGCATCAGCTCGACGATCCGCATCCCGATCACGACCATATCGCCCGGATCGTACGCGAATCGGCCCGACTTTCCAGTATGCGCAACTATGACCCCGAGAGCGGCGCAGATACGATCCCGGTCCCGAAGGTCGCACATAATATATTCTCGCGCCGCGTAAACCCGTCGTTCATTGTGGATATATCAGAATTCCTGCCCGATAAGATGGCGGCTATCCGCGCGCATAGGTCGCAGTTCTACGATCCGGGATCGACCGAACCCGAAACCCGCCTGACGGACAGACGCTTTCTCGATGAGATCGAGAACCGCTCCCGTTACTTTGGTTCGCTTATCGGCGTCGAGGCCGGAGAGCCATTCTACGTGCGGGAGGTCCTGAATGTCGCCGACCCCATCGAACTGCTCTCCAGGCCGATGAATCTCTATTCATGAACGAACTCACACCCGAAGAGATCGAGCTCAACAAGAAACGCCGCGTTCTGGAGCGGCTCAAAGATAAGCTCGCCGATCGGGAAGAGGAAATGGCTGATCTGCGTGCGGAGCTTGAGCAGTTCGAAGCACGATACTCGATGGATGTCGCGCGTCTTTACGCACAGTTTGACGAGATCGAAGCTGAGATAGCCGAAGAAGAATTAAAGCTCGTACCCGATGATGAGGAAATAAAGAAACGGGTCGAGGAACTCCGCCGACGTGCCGAAGAGTCAGCCGCTCGGGCCGAAGCGGCTCACGACGCAGAAGAATATATCCCTACGCAGGAGGCGAAAAAGGCATACCACGACCTTGCCCGGTCGATCCATCCCGACCTCGCACTTGACGCGAACGAAAAGGAACGACGCCACGGACTGATGGCCGAGTTGAATCAGGCCTATTCATCCGGCGACCAGCAGAAGCTGGACAAGATGATCGAGGACCTTCGGCATAGCCCGGACACGATCAAAGGAGACTCGGTCGGCGACTCGCTCGTGCGCGCGATCAGGCAGATCTATCAGATAAACAAACGATTTCGTGAGCTTGATCGCGAAAAGGCCGACGCTGAGGCATCGGAACTATATGAGTTGAGGGTGAAGGCCGAGTCCGAATTGGCGGCGGGCCGGGACCTCTTGAAACAGATGGCCGAACGCACGAAAACACATATCTTAAAGGCGTCTCGAAGGCTGGAGAATCTTCGGAGCGTCAACGCTGCACAGGAAGAATATGTGAAGGAAGAATTCGGAATGGATATATCAGACTTCCGGAAATGACCGGCGGCCTTCGACCGGCCGCACGATCCGTCTGCCATCGGCCCCGGCTTCACCGACGATCCCTACGATCTTGCCGATCACCTTGACCGAGTCGAGGTCGAAAAGCTGCGGTTCCGACCCGCAGCCCTCGAGACACACGAGTCCAAAATCCGAATCGTAAAAACCGCAGCTGATCTCGCCCGACGCGATCTCCGACAGGGCGACGAGATCACCACGCGCTATCGGTGCCTCCACCGCGATCGTCAGCGAGCCCTTCTTGATCCCGATCTGTTCGAGGTGGCCATTGTTGATCCAAATACCCTGATATCGGGTGAACGCAGCAAGCGAGGGAGGTATCTCAAGCGCCAGGTCGCCCGATTCGAGTTCCGAAAGGCTCTTCTTGCCCTTTTCAGATTCGTTTCGCTCCTGCAGTGACGTCTCGAACCTTGCAATGAGAACCTTGGCAAGCTCATTGCCCGAATAGGTCTTGGCCATCTGAACGGCCTCGGTCAATACTGAAAGAGCTGCCCTCAGATGGCCGATCCGTGCGAGTATTCGTGCTTCCGTAACCAGAGCTTCTGCTAAAAACCCCTTATTTTCTCCGTTTTTCAGTAGAGAAACGGCCGATTCGATCGTGACGAGCGCCTCGTCGAACCGCTTTGCATCAAGATAAATTCCGGCCTTCGTATCCCAAAGCAGGCCTTCGCGCGACATATCGCCTATCAACCGGAACACATCGATACCGCGATCGACCGCCGCGTGGGCCTCTTCAAAACGCCCAAGCGACTTGAAAACCAGGGCACGTTCATTCTCGATCGAACCGAGATACATCCATATCGATGAACGCCCGGACCGGTAACGGCCCTCTTCGTAGCAGCGAAGCGCTTCCTCCAGCCGGCCGGTCTCTACAAGTCCGATGCCCGCATTGATATAGAAACTAGCTCCGATCCAGTCATCGGCCCACGTCCGAAAAACAGATCCGTAGCGATGGTAGATCTCGACATTCTCGGCATAACGCTCTTCGCTCACATTTATGAGCATTTCGTACATCACCGAAGCGAGCCGGTGGATGTTCGTCTCAGGTAATGGGCGGGCCTTTGCCGCAGCGAGCCACGTTCTCGACTCGGCGTATTCGCCGGTTCGCGAGTAAGTGAGCGCAATATGGTTCTCACATTCGGCCGCCATTTCTTCATTCCCCTGGGTCTCAAGATCGCCCAGGACGGCAGTGAGGATATCGCGGGCGCGCAACTGCGAACCCGGGATCTTTCGATAGTGTCCCTGGTAGCCGAGAAGGCTGGCAAATCGGAGGTGAAGTTCGGCCCTGAGTTGGAGCGGCAGGCCGCGTGAATCCGGCAAGAAATCGGGGGCCGCCCAGTCAACAGAAACTTCGCGCAACCCGTTTTCGAACTGGCCGCAGCGCTCGAACCTCCAGAGGGTTCGGATCAGCTCCTGTGCCTTTGTGTTTGTGGCGTTTGTGGGGAAAGCGGCCATAACGAACAAAACACACGATTCTTGCTAGTATGTTCTGGATACAAAGTGTATCAGAAAACCCAAAAAAAGGAGAATTTTATGAAACTCGTAGCAACACTTTTCCTGGCGCTTTCCCTATTCACATCAGCGGCAATTGCAGACGACGGACACACCGGAACCGGCAACCGTGACGGCTGTACGATCAATTGTCCGCCGCCGTGCCAGGAAGGCTGCTTCACTTCCGGCGAGACTGGCGGCTTGGGCGCTGTTTCGGGCTCGACCGCTGAAACTCAGGAGGAACCGTCCTTTTTCGAGTTCTGGAGCGATCTGATAATCGATCTAGTAAGTTAGTAACAAAAACGCCGGAACGCCCTATCACTCGCTAGCTTCGACCGGAAGTTTGGGCGTTTCGGACTTGATCTCGTCAGCCCGCAGTACGATGGTCTTCGGTCGGGAAAGGTCAGTCTCCCTGCTTAGGACGGATTCGCGCACCGCCGACGCAACTTCCTGCCGTATAAGTTCACTTATCTGGCGGGCAAGTATTGTTGTGTCTTCACGTCCCCGGCCGATCGCGAGCTTTTCACCCTCGCCCGTCAGTAGCCAGTGAATGGAGTAGGGGGTTCGCTCTGCGATCGTCAACAAGACTCGGGTATCCGGAAGCCGGCCATTAAGATAATTCTTTGCCGCCTGATAGGAGATATTCAATGCCCGTTGAATACGTGCGGGCTCAAACGTTCCGCACACCTCCGCGAAACGCTTACCAAATTGAACTTTTTCTATATCCGTCGCATTTTCGCTTGACATTGATTTCGCCATCGTGTAATTATTTTACACGGTCGTTGAAGAAGTGTAAATCTTAATTTCGCGAGTAATTAAAAAAGTATCGTCTTCGTTGCCGGCTGCTCCACGCAGTAGGCGCGAAAAAAGAGGGAAACGGTGTGGGAGACGTTTCCCTCTCTTTCTTTAAATTGCCTGAGCGGCCGCAAACGCGGAAGACCAGGCCCACTGAAAGTTATAGCCGCCCAACCAACCGGTCACGTCGACGACTTCGCCGATAAAATAGAGCCCCGCTACCTTTTTTGATCCCATCGTCTTCGACGAAAGTTCATCGGTCGAAACGCCGCCGAGCGTGACCTCGGCTTTGTCGTACCCCTCGGTGTCGCGAAAGTGTACCTTCCAGCCGCTTAACTGCTCCGCCGCCGCGGCGATCTCAGCATCGTTGAGTGTATTGAGCGGTCGTGAACGGCCATCCGGGTTGAAAAGCCTTTCGGCGGCCTTTGCGGGAATGTAATCGGCCAAGAGGTTATCCAACCTCTTTCGGCTGCCCCGGTTTCGGACAAAAAGGTCGCGGGCATTTCCGTCGGGCAAAAGGTCGATCGTGACGGGAGTTTCGCGGTGCCAGTAATTAGAAGCCTGAAGTATAGCGGGGCCCGAAAGTCCGCGGTGTGTGAACAAAATGTTCTCTCGAAACGACTCGCCGTCCACGCTGACCCGTGCGTCGATGGAAACGCCGGCGAGTTCGCGATAGGCCTTGCCCGAAAGCACAAGCGGGACGAGGGATGGCCGCGTCTCGACAATGTCTATCCCGAACTGCCGCGCAACGCGGTATCCGATGTCCGTCGCGCCGACCTTAGGGAACGAAAGTCCGCCAGAGGCGATGACCAGGCTCTCAGATACGAAGCTCCCTTGTGACGTGGATACAATGAAGGGCCCGTCCCGCGTTATCTTCTCGACGCTGCAGCCGGAGATCAGCCTTACATTGGAATCGCGGCATTCGGCCAGGAGCATTTCGACGATCTGTCTCGAGCTTCCGCGGCAGAAAAGCTGGCCGAGCTTCTTCTCGTAGAACTCAATGTTGTGCGCCTTGACCAGTCCGACAAAATCGTCCGGCGTGTATCGGGCGAGGGCGGATTTTGCGAAATGCGGATTCCGCGATACGAAGTTTTGGGCGGAAACTTCGCGGTTGGTAAAGTTGCAGCGGCCTCCGCCGGAGATGATGATCTTGCGGCCCGCTTCGGCATTCCGCTCGATCACCAAAACCCGCCGCCCGCGCTTTCCCGCCTCCGCCGCACAGAAGAGCCCGGCCGCTCCGCCGCCGATCACGATCGCGTCGAACTTCACTTACGGTCTTCGCCGGCCGCGACGTATCGTTCTTTCAAGATTCCCAAATGATGACGGACATGCCCGGCCATAATATACCCGAGGGCACGCGCCGAGACCAGAAAACCGCTGGCCGTCCCCATTCGCTTCCAATCAGCTTCGTCCAACACGCGAAGTTGTCGTACGTTCGCACTCCTAAGCTCTGAGAACTCGGCGGCCAGATCGCCTATCGTTCGCTGACCGGCATGAGAATTCTCGATGTAGCCGTCCTGTTCAAAACCCTCGATCGGGGTTGCATCTCCGCGGGCGATCCGGTGGAGGCGGTAGGCGAAATGGCGTTCCCCGTCTATCAGATGGTTGAATACCTCTTTTACGGTCCACTTACCTTCGGCGTAGGCAAAGTTTCCGCGTTCATCGCCAAGCGCACCAAACACCGCCTTAACATCTTCCGCCTGTGATGCGAGAACGTCGACCAGTTCTGTTTCCGGAACCAGAGAAATGTACTTCGCATAATACTCGTTGAATTCGCCTTCGGCGGGCTTTTCGATCTTTAGCGGCTTCATTCCTGTCTGCATAAGCGATATATTACCAGAACAGCCAATTAACCATTTAGCGAAAAAGAGGAGTTCGTAATATGAAGAGGATCTTGATAGCTTTTGCCATTGTATCGGTGTCCGCGTTCGCGGCGTTAAAGTTCTCGGCCTATGCCGACGCCGGTGTCGAGGCCACCATTTTGCCGGACGAAAAGGCAATGAAGATGGTCGAGACCGGCACTTACAATTTCGATAAGGCCCACAGCTTTATCGGCTTTAAGGTAAGGCACATGGGCCTGATAGACGTGCCCGGGTTCTTTCGCGATTTCACGGGTACGGTCAACTTCAACTCTGCCGACCCGACAAGATCGAGCGTCGAATTCACTGCGAAAATGACAAGCGTGGATACCGGAGTTGCCGCACGCGATAACCATCTGCGGAGCAAGGACTTCTTTGAAGTCGAGAAATTTCCCGAGATGACTTTCAAGAGCACCAGCGTGGCAAAGAAGGGAAAGGGTTGGATCGTGACGGGTGACCTTACGATGAAAGGCGTGACGAAGTCGGTCGCGATACCTTTCGAAGTCTCGGGCTGGCTTCCTGCAGGCGAGAGAAGTGCCGCGAAGATGGGCATCGCCGGCGAGACCATGATCAATCGGCGCGATTTCGGTGTGAATTACGGCAACGCCCTCCCGAGCGGGATCGCGGCCATATCAGATGAGGTCAAGGTCGTCCTGCAGATCGAGGCCGCAAAGGCGAAGGACGCATCGCCGTCAGCGCAGTAACGTTCGGCCGGTACGTTGGAGCGGCTGACCCGGCCGCTCCAGATCACTTTGCCGCCAGCGCCGCCTCACCGAACGATATGTCATAGATGGCGTATTTTTCCCAGTCTTTGAAATCGAAGTGCCACCACTCATTCGGGTTCACGGTAAATCCGGCGTCCTCCATGAGCTTTCGCAGCATATCGCGGTTAGCTCGCTGTTCCGCCGTCCCGCCCGAGTAGTCGGGCGAGGCCCGCTCTGTGAACTCGTCGTACTCCGAGGGCATTTCGATCGGTTTGCCCGTCTTGAGATCGAAGATGCTGAGATCGACGGCGCACCCTCGGTTGTGCTTTGACCCTTTGGCCGGATTTGCTACAAACATCCGCTTTTCGTCCGGCGTGACCTCCCAAAACAGTTTCGTGATCGACCACGGCCGGTAGCCGTCAAAAATCACCAATCCCAGGCCCTTTTTCTTAAGCGATCTGTGCACTTTAGCGACTGCCTTAGCAGCAGGCCGCTGCAGAAAGGCACGAGCCTCGGGGTAAACCTTTTTACCAACGAAGTTATTATCCGTCGCGTACCGAATATCGAGCTTGATGGTGGGGTCAAGAGTGATGAGTTCTATCAAATTCGCCTCGCGTTTTCCTTCTTCTTTCGGCGGGCCGTCCTGGGCGGCCGCCTGAATTGACAGGATAAGAAATAATGACGCGATCGCAAATCGTGTGAATGATCTCATTTGATAAGCCCGGTTAATATTGTGTGGCTTGTTCCCCAAGTCAGGGCTTTTCCTCGATCACTGGTTCGGAATCTTCCGGGCCGATGATGATGTCCGTTCCAAACTTCTGGTAGTTGGTAAAGCGGATCAGATTGCGAGACTCGTAAACGTTGCTTTTTTCCCTGAATGTCAGGCGTACATCCGAGACGAGCGGCAGCAGATATCTTTCGTCGGAGATCGTGGTCCAATCGTAGTCGATCGTGCGTCGGGCCGTCCTGATCGGAAAATTCTCCGGTATCTCGGTCGCTTCGCTTTCGACACGCAAACCCGAAATTCATCGCGATCTATCCAGATGCGGCCCTTCATTCCGGTAAGCGTCATTTGCGAATAGCCTCCGCCCGCTATGATCTGCTGCTTCGCCTTATCACGCTCTACCGAGAAATCGAAGATCACCGTATTGCGTCCGCGTACCAGATCAGTTTGCACGGGCGTGAATTCCGTTTCGCTTTCGGGTTTGAAGATAGTGGCCAGCATGGTGACGAACTCTCCCGTCGAGCTTGTCCCCCCTGCCTCCTCGTAACTCCTCTTCGATTCCGCATTCGCCTGCAGGGCTCCATTGATCGAGAGCAGTTTATACGATTCCTCGCCGCTTGAACGGTAGCTTACGGCCACGATCAGCTTATCCAGATTGCGAAAATTTCCCGTACCTGCATATGCCTCCGAACGCTGGATCTGCTGTTTTACCACGAAATCCGGCATTTCGCCGACGGCCTCTAGAGTCTTGCGACGCGTCTTGTCTATTAGCCCTGCGGTCTCGAGTGCCGTCGGAAGGCGCGTGCCCTCCGGGTCTTTCCGACGCCGTTCGGCTTCTTCGAGTGCACGCTTTAGCTCGTCGTCGTTTGCTCCTTTCGAACGAGTAAGGCTGCGGATCCCGTCATTCAGGGCGAAACCGATGCCCCTCCTGCGAAGGGCGTCTACCACTTCCGACTTGTTGACCGATCTACGCTCGATGCCGTACAGGAGCTGAACGTACTCGGCCTGTGTAAGCGGTTTCTCCTGAGCCAGGACCGGGACGCAGAACATCAGGGCCAGGATCACATAAACAATAAAAGGTCTCATCCAAGTAAAAGATGCGAAAACGGGGCCGGCTGTTGTAACCGGCCTTTTATGATCACAGCCTTCTGGCCAAACAAGAACGGGGAAATACCCGCGTATCTCCCCGTTTCTATATAAATTCGAAGGTGGTGAAGGGCTAGTTGACCCATTCCTCTTCGTAGTTAAGTTTCCAATGGTGGGTCACCCATTGCTGAGCGGCCTCCATTCCGATCGACTTCCACTTCTTCAGATTCTGAAGGACCGTCAAGGCCGCGAGCGGTTTGCTCGGGTCGCGCTCTACACGGATCACTTCCGTTGCGACCTCGATAATGGTCTTGTTTTCGTCGAGGATCCGGAGTTTTACCTCCGCGCCTACCGGCGGCAGGATCTCGAGATTTACAAGTGCGCTGTTCTCGCCCAGATTCTCTGTCGTTCCTTCAACCTTTATCCGTTTTCCGCTCTCGTCGTCCGTCCATATAGCCTGCACCGGCATATGGGCCGATATCCGATGGTGCATCGGTGTTTTGTATGATGCTGTTGCGTATTCTATTTGTGCCATATCTTCCCCCCTGTTTCGCTTGTTCATTGTTATCAAATACCCCCTGGTTCGTCCCCACCCAACGAAAAGAGAACGAGAAAATTAAATCATTCTTACAAAAAAGTCAAGTTTTCGCTCGTCTTTTTTGTATCTTTACCTCTAAACCCTTACAAACATTGCTCGTAATCCATCAGATCAGCCGCTAGGATGCCGGACGATCAGAAAGGTTTGCCAGGATTATTTCTCCTCGCTCCGGAACTTTTCGCCGCGATTTAACCCGCCTGTAATGCGCACACCTTATTCTCATCGTTTGCAGATATCAACTTTGCTCCCATCGAACTTAGGAATTCAATTTGCGTGAAACTAAGTGCCCTGAAATTCTCGGCCATTCATGGCTAATCCGGATTTACTGTTGGGATGGACCCGGAAAGGTGTAATGGTGTGCAAACAATCAAGTTAAACCCGTTTCAGCATTAAACCCATAAGGTAGGTTGCAAATGTACAAGTGGAAGCGGGCTGTTTGTTATCCAAAAAGCGATAGAAAAATCCAAAAATCGAGATTTTGCAGAATTTTCCAAACTTTAATCCATAGCGGTTTGAAAGGAGAATGTAGAGGTTTAAGAACAATGAGTAAGAATTTTATGATGAGGGGCGTTGGGTCAGCGCTCTTGGCGTTTACGATCGGGGCTCTTGGGATCGTGGCTCAATCAACCGTGGGCGGAGGCATAAACGGCAGAATAACCGACCCCCAAGGAGCCGTCGTTCCTAA
>JAJNPX010000138.1 GCA_021155145.1 Acidisarcina sp.
CGCTCGGGCACCTTCGGACGCGGTGCGGTATAAGTGGTCTTGACGTTCACATTCTGGAACTTGAGCACGACGCGCATCGTCTCCGAACGGCGATCATAGCTCGCCGGAACGAATGGTGCGTATGCCGGATCGGATTCCAGAGCCTGTTGAAGCTGGCGGACGGCCTTGTCGTTATTTGAAGGTTCGACGACCTCAGCGATCTTTGCGAGCCCGTTGCCGAAGACCTCGGCCACCACCACTACCTCGTCGTCTCGCATCTCGCCGCGCACCAAAGACTTGGTGAGGGCGATAAGCGCTCCGCGCGGGTTTACGCTCGGCGACTCGTCTGCGATAGAAAGACGAGTACTAGCGTATTCAGAGGGCGAAAGTTCCAATATCTCAGGACCGATCACCGCATTATCCGACGTCAACATTATCGACGAGGGCCGCGATGTTGATGCTGGGGCCTTGGAGACGAATTCGTCCGGGTTGCGGGCAGTCAAAAGTATCGACCAAATCAAAAGTACTCCAAAAATAATTGAGGCAAGAGTGCCCACGGCCGATGGCATCAGCCACGCCTTGTGCCAGCTTCTGCGGTCCTCGATCACGTGAAACACGGGGGACGGCCCGGCGGGAGCCAGTTGGAGCGAAACGGTCGATCTGATCAGCTCCATCCTTTGTTCCGAAAGAGCCGGCCTCCACAACGAACGAAGGTCGTTCCTGATCTCCTGAAATTCCGAGAGAGCTTGACGACAGAGCGGGCAAGTATCCAGATGGCTGTCCAACTCCGTCCGTTCGGCCTCGGTGAGAATATCGTCGGAATAGACCGGCAGATTAGATTTTACGTCGCAGCATCTCATTTTATTATTTCGCAAAAAGCGATCAGGCAAATGGCCGGCTAACCCCGGCTGTCCTTCGCACAGATTGTAACTGAAGGACAACGCGTATTCGGCCATTACTTCCGGTCCGGTCTCGCCGTTCTCCGTTTTGCATGCTGGCCATGTCAATAAAAGATCCGACGAAGTACACCGGCCAGTTCTCACGCCCGATATTCGTTCCTTATTGACTTATCGTTTGGCACCGATAATTTAGTCTTCAAAGTCGAAGCCGGGGCAAGGCGGCCATTTGCTTGATTGTTAAAGATCCTTCAACCTCTTCCGTAGTTCCTCTCTGCCGCGGGCGATCCGCGACTTTACCGTTCCAATATTTATGTCCAACGCCGCCGAGATCTCTTCGTATGAGAGCCCTTCGATGTCGCAAAGCACGATGGCTTCACGATATATGTCGGGCAATTCCATCAAGGCCGACCGGATCGCTGATTCGCGCTCCAACCTAAGTACGACCTCTTCTGCAGTGGCCGTGTCCCCCGCGATCATCTCGGAAACAGTGGCATTCGTGTCTCCGAGCGGAGCGTCGAGCGAGACGGTCACGTCGCGTCTTCGGCGTTTCCACCAGCGAAATCTATTACGCGAGTGATTTACCGCTATCCTGAAAAGCCAGGTTTTCAGCTCCGATTCGCCTCGAAATCCCCTGATCGCTTTCAATGCGCTGAGAAACGTCTCCTGTGTAAGGTCAGCGGCCTCTTCGGCGCTCTCGGTGATCCGGAAAAGTACGGCATAAATATCACCGGAATAACGGGTTATCAGGTTGTCAAAGGCTTCGGCGTCACCGCTTTTGAGACGTTGGATGAACTCGGCCTCAGCGGCACCGAAAACATGCGAATCGTAGGCCGCCGATGCGACCCGATCAAGACCTTCACGGTCAAATGCTACAGATTTGCCGAAGATCATCTCGTACGGTACCGTCCCCGAAACGATTTGGAACCAGAAGCCAGCAATTCGTCGCAAAACGAGCGAATCGCTAAATTAGACACCATCCTCCGGGGTTTGTTCCCGGGATCGCGAAAAAATCTCATCGTCGGATATGAAGATGCAACTGTCATGTATGAGTCGTACCAAGACCATCCGGTTATCCTTTCAAGTGGCGTGAGCGATGGTGCCATATTAATCTTGGATGCGATGTTTGATTGAAACGCTGTTTTACGGTACATTTACACTTTTGGTCAAACCGCCCTAGCGGCAATTATATAACGATAGAACGCCTTAGAATTGCAGTTTTTTTAAGATGGCACGAAAAAAGAGAAGGCTCGAGCCCGTTGCAGTAGCTGAAGCCGAAACAAAACCCAAGACACGTTACAAGGACGAGTTTCAAAGCACGGTCGGCGGCAAAGTTGAAGAACTTGGCAAACGCCTGGAGGGCCAGGGGCGCAATATTCTCTACGGCATCGCCGCGGTGGCGGTTCTCGCCATACTCTTCTGGATCTTTTATGCATGGAGCAGCCGATCGAATGCCGCTGCCCAAGCGGCCTTAGGGAAAGCCATCGAGACCTCGCAATCTCGCGTATCGGAAACTTCACCACCGGCCGGGACCCCTGGAAAAACCTTTAAGACGGAGAAAGAACGGGCCGAGGCTGCGATAAAAGAATTCCAGTCGGTGATCGACAACCACGGCGGAGAAGCGGCTGAAAAGGCGAAATATTTCATCGCTGTCAATAAAATGTTCATTGATCGCGCGGCCGCAATAAGCGAACTCGAAGCTCTCTCAAAGGGAAGTGACGAGGTCGGAAAGCTTTCGAAATTTGCGCTCGCACAGGCTTACGAGAGTGAGAATAAACTCGATCAGGCGGCCGCCCTTTATTCTGAATTAGCCGCGATGCCAGATCCGATAATCGCGAAAGAATCGATAAATGCGGCGCTCGCGGAAATATACGAGAAGCAGGACAAGAAACAGCAGGCGGCCGACATCCTGTTCAACTTGGTAAAGGCTGCATTGGAAGCGAAGGACCTCGATGGAAAGCCCGTGCCTTTATCCCTCACTGCGACCTCCGCCAGGGAAAAGCTTGAGCAGATAGATCCTGCCAAGGCGAAGGAGCTGCCGCAGCCCGCGCCCGACGCCGAGAGCCCGTTCTAAGACTTTCCCGAAATGTACGAGCAATGGCCGCGACAACTCGCGGCTTTTTGCTCTTAATAGTATCCAAAAGATAGACCAAATAAGGCTTCCGTTTTCGGAGGCCTTATGTGATTCTCACTTTATTGAATATAATTAACAGAAGTTTCAATAATGCCTGAGGAATCTTTCCCAAAAAGCAGGGGCCGCGTGCGATCAACGTCCAGCATCTCCGTTCGCGTCAATCCGGTTAATTACCTGATCGCGTTATTGTTGGCTTCTTTTTTTGGCGCATTTCTCATTTATCTTGGTTTTCAGATCTCAGCCTACATATTTCTCTTGTTCGTTTGGGTCCTGGTCCCGTTTCTGGCTTTGACCGATAAGGTCGTTTTTGACGGAAGGCGGATCAGGCGGACAGGGTTTCTTCCGGGCGCATGGGCAAGGCTGACCTCGACCAGGGACCGGATCAAGCTTGTCGATATCGAACAGGTGCAAACCTCTCTGGTGCGTACGATAAAGCGCGGTGGCAATCTCACGTTTATGTATCGCACGAGCTTTGTCGGCAAAGGCAAGGTGTTTGCGATCCAGTCGGGTCACCGCAACTACCGGAAATTTGTCGATTCCGTGCTTCCGAAGCTGAGCAATGCAACGCTCGATCATCGATCCATCGATCTGCGCGATCACCTCAACGACAGGTTCGAGGTCAGGCGGAGGGCAACCGCGTTCGAGATTCCCTCAACCGAGGTTCTCGAATCGGGCCTGCTTACATCGTTATCAAAAGGCCGGAGGTCCGAAAGAGTTTCCGATATCGCGGCCGCGACAAAGGCCACTGAACTGCATACGCTTGCAAATCAACTTCGCGTGACTGGCCTACTCCCGCAGGCGATCGAGGCATTTAGGCGCGCTACCGTGTTGACGCCGGGAAACGCACGTTTGCTTTTTGATTTTGCGACCTGCCTTCGGTCGTATGGGGCATCACATCGGGACCTCACGGTGGAAAGGAGGGCCCTTGCAATGATGCGGCTGGCAGAGCGACGGGCCGGCGATGATGGAGACCTGCTGACCGATATCGGAGAGGGGTATTTTCAGTTTGGCGAGTGGCGTCGGGCAGGGTCCACATTTCGTAAGGCGATAGAGCGCGCAGGACAGAGATTTCGGAGCGTGATCGGCCTTGCGGAGTTGGCTCTTCACGAAGGCAAGATCGCGCATGTGATCCACAACTTTTCGGTGGCCCGCGAACTGGCGGAGACTCCGGCCACACGGCGCTGGACGTCAAATGAGATCGATTATTTCTCCAAGCTGAATAGCGATGAGGAGTATATGGAACTCGAGATCAGCCGGATGAACCTGCTCGATACTTTGGCGCTGATCCGTGGATCTGCTCTGCGTATCGCGATGGTAGGATTTCCGGTGATCGTCATCGGCATATTGTTCGAGGAGCATCTGATCGCCAACATAGGTTGGGCAGTCTCGCTTATCTCATTTGGTATCTGGGGATCAGTGATCCTGCTTTCGCGGATGCTCTCCGCACGCATACCGCATGATCTGGTCGAGAACGATCGGCAATAAAAAGGACCGTGCCCTTTATGGACACGGCCATTCCATTCATACAATTCCAGCCCTACTTTGCCGTTTTTGAAGCCGCTTTCTTTGCAGACGCCTTCGCAGGCGTTTTTGACTTCGCCTTGGATGCGGTCCTCGCGTCAGCGGTTTCGACCCTTGCCTTGACCGCCGCCTTCGCTACCGGTGGGTTCAGCATTGCCGACCAACGGTATTCGGGCATATCGAAGCCCACCTCAAGCTTTTTAAGGATGAACTCGGACATGTTCTCGACGATCCAATTGTGGTTGTATTCGCCCACGGAGGCCAGTTCAGCATCCGGAGCCGGGTTCATAAAGTCGATCGCGTACGGAACGCCATCCTTGATCGCGAACTCTACGGTGTTCAGGTCGTAGCCAAGTGCCTTACAGATCGTGATCACATCCTGCTCGACCCTCTTGTGCAGTTCCGGGGTCAAATAGTTCTCGATATTGACGTACTGCATGCCGCTCAGGTAGGGCTTTGACGGGTCGTAGGGCATGATCAACACCTTTTCCTGTCCGACGCAATAGCATCGAACAAAATGGTCATATTCGATGCCTTCCTGCAAGGTCATGCATAGAGTGCCCGATCGATTATATTCAGCCCACAGTTCCTCGAGGGAGTGTATCTTTGAGACATTCTTCCAGCCGCCGCCGTCGTGCGGTTTTAAGAAAGCAGGGAAGCCGACGTACTCAACGATCCCCTCCCAATCGATCGGGAACTCGAGATTTCTAAGTGAGTCGCTGTTGATGTCCTTGATGTAGTCGTGCTGAGGCAGCAGAACGGTCTTCGGAATGGCGACCCCGATCTTCGATGCGAGGGAGAAATTGAAGAACTTATCGTCGGCCGACCACCAAAAAGGGTTGTTGATAATGTAGGTTCCCTCGAGGGCCATCCGCTTGAGCATCGCCCGATAATAAGGCACCTCATGAGAAATACGATCGATGATGACATCGTACTTACGATCCTGGTCCATCCGGATCCCGCCGACCTTTACCATTTCTGCCACGACCTTGCCCTTACCATCCTCGTTGATCCGGTTAATGATAGATTCGGGAAATGTCACTTCGCGTCCCGCTAGTATTCCAACTCGTTTCATAATAAGTAGTTTGATAATTCGATCTATTCTTGCTGACTGCGTTGTCTAAAATCTCTAATTTTATGCGATTCGGCACCTGCGGGCAAGGCAAATGGAATTTACTTGTCGAAAGAGTCGTAAAGCGGTTAAGATTAAAGAGGCCGGGCACTCTCCTTCACTAATTTGGGTCCTGCTGCCTCAAATTCAACTACTTCAATTCCTTCTAAAGATAAACAATGCACGATACAACATCCGCATCCGATATCTCTTTGTCCGTCCAGCCGCCAAGCCCACCGATCCCGCAGCACATTCAGTCGTTTCACAATATTCTCAAACATATGCTTGCTGCCGGCGAGAATGTGAGCGATCTGATCTTCTCGCCGGGACGGCCGCCTCAGGTCGAGCTTTCAGGCGATCTCGAGGGCGTCAGTATTCCGGGCCTCGAATTATTGAAACCACCGCACATCAGGTCGTTTGCTGAGATAATGCTTGACGGAAACGATCAGGGAAACGAATCGTTCAACAAAAAGGGGTCGGCTGACATCTCATACGGCGTGCCGGGCCTGTGCCGTTTTCGCGTGAATATCTTCAAACAACGCGGCTCGCACGCGATCGTGATGCGGGTGATACCGTCAAACCCGCCGGACTGGAAACAATTGGATCTGCCTCCGGCCGTTATGACCTCGGCCGAACTGAAGAACGGCCTTGTCCTTGTCACGGGACCGACCGGGTCCGGAAAATCTACAACCCTCGCCGCCATTATCTCGCTCATCAACGCTACGAA
>JAJNPX010000149.1 GCA_021155145.1 Acidisarcina sp.
GCACGAGATCTTTCACCTTTGGTTCCCGAACGGGGCCGCGCTGACGGGTGACTATGCGTGGTTCTATGAGGGAGCGGCCCTTTATCTATCGCTCAAACTGGGCGTTAGGCTCAACCAGATAAGATTCGACGACTTTCTCGACACACTTTCGCGGGCTCACACGATCGATGCGAATTCCACGCCGCGAAAGCCGCTCGTCGGCGACCGAGCGGCCGACCCGACGATCCGTTACGCTCGCGGCATGATCGTCGCATTTCTGGCAGACGTCAGGATGCTGCAGGAATCAAAGGGAAAGGCGGATATCAACGCGGCGGTCGGTAAGATGTTCGAGCGATACCGAAAGGGAATGGCGGCAGCCGACGGAACCGGGGCCGCGGTCGATCTGATCGGTCCCGGACCGATCACCGAAAGCTATGTATTCGGAATCGCTCCCGTCGAATGGTCCGAGCAGATCAGGGCCGCGGGGATCGGATCGCGAACGGAAGGCAGAACGACCGTCCTCTCGGTCGCATCAAAATTGAATGGAAGGCAAAAGGCAATCCTCGATAGCTTAGGCTATAATAATTGGCGGAAAGTCGGTATTAAACAGTGAGATCAGTCAGATCAATCTTAATCGCGTTGGCTCTTTCCGTTGCGGTCTCGCAGTCGGCGTGTACCTGGCTTGACGGGATCCTGAGCACGGCGACGGGCATCGTCGGGCTCTCTGACACGGCTACAGTCATCTCAAAGACGGCCCAGATCCGAACGTCCTATGCGGTCGTCGCTGCCGACCTGCTCGAGGTAAAGCGCGGCGAAAAGCTCGACGTGCTCGATAAGGTCGACTTCGAAAAGGTCCTGTGGTATCGCGTCCGTGCCCGGGATGAGGCCGAAACGGAGGGCTGGATCGAGGCCCAACACGTGATCACCAGCGAAACCTTGGATAAATCGCAAAAACTTGCGGAAGAATTCAAGGATCTGCCGCCGCAGGCTTCGGGCGTGCTGCGGGCCAAATCGAATCTTCGGCTGAGCTCAGAGATCACGGACGAGAATGTTCTCTTTAAGCTCGCGAGCGGTTCCAACTTCGAGATCATGGATTGGAAGTTCGTACCCAAGGAAGAGCTTCCGGACGTCGACGACGCGTCGAAAGGCGAGGCCGCAAAGAGTGCCCGGACAAAGAACGCGGAGATCGAAGCTGCCAAGGTGCAGGGCGAACCGGAAAAGCTCGACGAAAAGTACGATATCTGGTACCTCGTAAAGCTGGACCCATCGGTATCGCCTGCGCCGGCAGGCTGGCTCTTTGGCCGGCAGGTCGAACTGCAGGTGCCGAGCGAGATCGTATTCTTTCAGCAGAACAATCGTAAATTCGTTACGTGGCAGCGGCTTGATGCGGAATCTGCGTCGGTCAGCTCAGGGCGTTCGGCCACGCCGGGCAACTGGGTGATCCTGACGCGCTCGAACGTCGTCAAAGCCATCGACGGCGTGGAACCCGATTTCGACGGCATACTGGTCCTGGCATTCGATAAGTACGATCAGGGCTATTACACTGCGTGGCGGACCACCGGTGAGGTTTGGGGCTTGCTTCCGTTGAGAGTCGAGGGGCAGGGCGACAACAAGACGTTCACGCTTCAGCTTCGCCACCCGGAAGGCCGAATGGATGAAAAACGCTTCGTCGTATTTCGCGATAAGATCAGGCTCAAGGTGACCCAACCCGAGGACATCGCGCAATATCAATCGATGAGAAGCCGGTAACACATTTCAATGATCGAGAGCGAAGGACTTGAAGAGCCGGTCGAACTGGAGATCACGGATTCGCTCGACCTGCACGCATTTCACCCAAAAGATGTGAACGCCGTGACGCGGGCATATCTGGAAGAGGCCAGGAAAAAGGGCTTTCGCATCGTACGGATCGTGCACGGAAAAGGCGTCGGTGTGCAGAGGGAAGTCGTGAGAAGGATATTAAGCGAGACGCCTTTCGTCAGGAAATTCAGATCGGGCGACGAGTTTTCCGGCGGTTGGGGAGCAACGATCGCCGAGCTCGACATCGGTTAGCGGTCGTCGATGACATCGGCCCAGGCCTCTTCGTCATCTATACCGGCATAGAGAGCATCGAGCAGCTGGTCCTGCTCGCGGATCCGATGTTCGGCGTCGGTAAGCCGGGTTCCCAATTCCTTACATTTCTTCTCTAGGTCGTGAAGGCGTTTTTTGCGTTCTTTATCCAGCTTGTCCAGATAGAACATATACATCATCTGGAGGCCCGCAACCCCGGAAAGCGATAGACAGAGTGTGATAAGAATATAAGTCAGCACGAGTAATACCTAAATTCGTGTGAGAACCTATTAGGCGGTCAGAGAGAGTCGTGGCCGCCCCAGATCAGCCGAAACAAACTTTCAATTATTCTATGAGTATAACCTTGACCGCATCCGGCGAAAAGATAAAAATCGATCAAATTGAGCCAGGGAAGTTTGGCGGCCCGATAGAAACAGATATCATAGACAATTACCGCCGGATCGATCAGATCGGAAGATCGGCCGGATTCGCACTTTGATCAGGAGTTGAATGAATAACGAGAACCTGAATCTGATCTACACGCTGCTTTGCGACGATGTGCGCATCGAGATGGGAAACAAGATCTCTTTGATGGGGATCTTTCAGAACATCATGGTCGAAAAGCTGCCCGTGTCGCTGATAAAATTCGCGGTGATAAATCATTGGCGCGGCGAGGGCCGCCACGAGACCGAGGTGCGTATCCTCTCGCCCGACAGATCGAATCTGGTCGTCACTTCACAGCCGACGCCGATCGAACTCCCGCCGGGCGGATTTACCGACAACGTCAGCTTTTTTATCAATGTCGTTTTCCCGCAGGCAGGAACCTATTGGGTGCAAACGCTCTGTGATACCGAGGTGATGGAGGAATTCCCGCTGATCGTAACGGATCAGGGAAGTGCGGCAGGGATGCAGCCGCCGGACCAGGTTTCGGAAACGATAAATTAGTTGTTGCTGGTGATCTGCAGACCCTACTTTTCCGTGCGGGAAATATCGAGGGTAATGGCGAGGCGGTAGATGGCGGCCGTATCGACCTCGATCTCCTTGACCCCTTCGCTGCCCTTGAATTTGGCTGTGATGCGAAGTTTTGTCGAAAGGCCCTGCGGCTGCTTGTAGATAAATTCGCCTTGAATGTTGGTGTATAAAGTCGTCAACTTTTTCGTCGTACCGTCCGGGTTCAATCGTTCGATCTCGATCTTCGCCCCGCCGAGGCTGGTGCCTTCTTTGTAGAAAACACTACCATTCAGGATGACGAGATTGCCCTGGTCAGGCATCAGCACAAGCCGGTCGCCGAGGCTGCGTGTGTCTCCGCTCTTGACCTCGACCCCCTGAAGAAGGCCCGACTGGAAACCGTCTGCGTCGAAGACGAGGCTGTAAACTCCGGTCGAAAGTCCGGCGAGAAGAAAATCGCCCTTGGCATTCGAACGAACGGTCTTGATGTCCTTGCCGGATTGACGCGCGGTGACGGACGCATTCGCGATGCC
>JAJNPX010000169.1 GCA_021155145.1 Acidisarcina sp.
TCCCGGCTTCCGGCAGGCATTCAATTACTATTTCACACGCGTACTTCCGCGTATTGGCGGTGCGGTCAGCGGATCTCGCGGGGCCTATGAATATCTTCCCGACTCGGTCTCGAAGTTTCCGAACCAGAAAGGCCTCGCCGCTTTGATGGAGGAGGTTGGGTTTGATTCCGTCGGCTTTACGAATCTGACGGGCGGGATCGCAGCGATACACTTCGGCGAGAGAAGGTGATCTTTTGGCCTCGCTCGAGCGGGTTAAGAGCGTCACATCTTCTCGCGACATGCGATGCCCGCCGGTTTGTGAAACAATTATCTCGTCAGGGCATTGACCTCCGCGAATCTTTGGCTATTACCGATCGATGAAGTACAAACTGCTGAATTTTGCACGTCAGCTCGCGTTGATATTGCTTGTCATTTGGACCGTGGTCTCGCTGGTCACGCTATTGATCGAGCTCGTCCCGGGCTCTCCGGCAACGACCATCCTCGGCGAGACGGCCACCGCCGAACAGATAGCAAACTTCAACGCCAAGCACGGCCTCGATAAGCCTGCCTTCTTTATCTCGTACTCCTCGGAGAATGGCCTCGTGTGGAATGGCATGAACAATCGCTATGCCGACTATTGGCTTGGGCTTTTTCAGGGCGATCTCGGCAGGTCGTTTCGCACAGACCGGCCGGTGCTCGATATGATACTCGAGCGTTATCCGGCGACCATCAAGCTGGCCGTCGCCTCGATGCTGGTAGCCATCGGCATCGCTTTGCCGCTCGGTGTGCTTGCCGGAACAAATAAGAACGGCCTGATCGACAATTTCGCGTCTTTCATAGCACTTCTCGGGATCTCGCTACCGACATTCGTCATCGGGCCGTTCCTCGTTTACATATTTGCCGTCCAGCTCGGGTGGTTTCGCCCCGGCGGAAGCCTCTATCCCGAAGACATCATTCTCCCGGCAGTTACGCTCGGCGCCGCATTGTCGGCGATCCTGACGCGAATGATCCGCTCCAGCGTGATCGAAGAACTCGGCGAAGATTATGTCCGCACGGCACGTGCAAAGGGCCTGAGCGAGCGACGGGTCGTCTATAAACACGTACTCAAGAACGGCTTGATACCGGTCGTAACGATCCTCGGGCTGCAGTTGGGTGTGCTTCTCGCCGGATCGATCATCACCGAAAAGATATTTAGCTGGCAGGGCCTCGGCCTGCTTTTGCTCGAGGACGGCATCGCCAAGCGCGACTACCGTCTCGTCCAGGGGTGCGTCCTTGTCATCAGCCTTACATATATTATTGCCAACTCATTGACTGATTTTGTTTATAGAAGATTGGACCCGAGGATTCGCCTCAGCTGATCAGATCAACGGATGAACCGTTTAACCTACATCGGGCTTGCGATCGCCGCGGTCGTCATTTTGACTGCGGTATTTGCTCCCTTTATCGCTACTCACGATGTAACTGCACAGGACCTCGCTAACAGGTTCGCGTCGCCGTCGGCCGAGTATTGGTTCGGCACGGACGCGCTCGGCCGCGATGTATTCTCTCGCGTCGTCTTTGGAGCTCGGATCTCGCTCCAGGTCGGGATCACGGTCGTCCTTGTATCCGGTGTTGTCGGTATCTTGATCGGAGCGATCGCAGGATTCTACGGCGGTTGGATAGACAAGTTCCTCTCCGGCTATCTGTTCAACGTCTTTCTTGCATTTCCTGGCCTGCTGCTCGCGATCGCACTCGTCGCGTTTCTCGGGGCCGGCCTCGGTAAACTTATTCTTGCCCTCTGTATCATCGGCTGGGTCGGATACGCCCGCGTGATGCGCGGCCAGGTTCTGAAGGTGCGCGAATACGATTTCGTTCAAGCGGCGAAAGCCCTTGGGGCGAGCAATATGCGAATACTCTTCACGCACATCTTGCCCAATTCGATCCAGCCGCTGATCGTACAGGCCTCACTTGGAATGGCAGGATCCGTTCTATCCGAAGCGTCGCTCTCGTTCCTGGGCCTCGGCATCCCGCCGCCGGCCCCGAGCTGGGGGACGATGATCGAGGAAGCTCGAAATTATTTCGCATCGTATCCACATATGCTCTTCTTTCCGGGCATCGCGATCGCGCTCACCGTACTCGCGTTCAACTTTATCGGTGACGGCCTTCGCGAATATCTCGACCCTAAACAGCGAACGCGATAGGCAAAATGCGCATTTTTCCACTTGGTGAATCGGCGCTCACGATCGAATTGGGCAATGAGATCTCGATCGAGCTGAATGAAAGGGCGATCGAGCTTTGCGCTCATATTTCCGCTCACGCGTTCCCGGGTATGATCGAAGCTGTTCCGGCATATTCCTCGGTGACGGTCTTTTTCGATCCTCTAGCCGTCGGTCAGGCTTTCGATGGATCACCGCATTCGGCGGTAGAGGCCATTGCCCGAGAGAGGCTGGCGTCGTTGACCGCGACGGCGAACGAAAATGGCCGTACGATCGAGGTGCCCGTTCGCTTCGACGCCGAAAGTTCGCCCGACCTCGGCGTTGTCTGTGACTTCAGCGGCCTTGGCATCGAAGAGGCCATCGACGTATTTCTTGGTAAAACATATAAGGTCTTTATGCTCGGCTTCCTGCCGGGATTCGCCTATATGGGTGAGGTCGACGACCGGATCGCCGCTCCGAGACTAAGTACGCCGCGAACCAGAGTTCCGGCCGGAAGCGTCGGCATCGCCGGAAATCAGACCGGGATATACCCTGTGAGTTCTCCGGGTGGATGGAACGTGATCGGACGCACGGACCTTTCCATCTTCGATCGCGATGCGACACCGCCATGCCTATTCCGGCCCGGCGATGACGTCAGATTTGTGCTCTCGTGAGTCAGCTTTTTAAATGTCTTTGGTTATTGAGAAACCGGGAATTCTTTCCACCATCCAGGACGGCGGGCGGACGGGTTTTTTCTCGCTCGGGATCAATCCGAATGGGGCGATGGACCGGACGGCCATGCGGCTTGCCAATATCCTCGTCGGCAGCGATGCAGGCGAGGCGGTCATCGAGATGCACTTCCCCGCCCCGAAGATCGTTTTCGAACAACCGTGCAGCTTTTCGATCGCCGGAGCAGACTTCGGGGCACGCCTAAATGACCTGCCGATCGCCAATTGGAGCAGCAACACGGCTCGCACCGGGGATGTTCTGTGCTTTAACGAACCGCGTCAGGGCACGAGGGCTTATCTGGCCCTTGCCGGTGGACTCGAGATCCCCGAATGGCTCGGGAGCAAAAGCACAAACCTGGCGGTCAACGCAGGTGGATTCGAGGGCCGAAAGCTGGCCGCCGGTGACCGCATCGGCCTCGCACAGCCTCGCTTGCTATCTGGTTTGACGATCGGCCCGTCATTGATACCAAAGTACAGCCGGTTTCCCACGGTTCGTGTGATTCCCGGCGGCGAGTTCGAGCTTCTCTCTGCGGTCAGCGAGCGCGTCTTTCTGAATGAAGGCTTTCGGGTGACGCCCAACTCCGACCGTATGGGATCTCGTCTGGATGGCGAGCCCCTGTTCCTCCTGCACGAAAAGCCGATGGTGTCGGCGGCCGTGACATTAGGAACGATCCAATTATTGCCTGATGGCCAACTGGTAATACTCTTGGCCGACCACCAGACGTCGGGCGGCTACCCGCGCCTCGGAACCGTCATATCGGCGGATCTGCCTTTGGTTGCACAGCTTGGGCCGGGCGACGGAGTGGGTTTTCATCATTGTTCTGTCGAAGAATCGATCCGCCTGACGGGCCGGTTCGAACGCGACCTCTGTTTCCTGAGGTCCGGCGTAAAGTTGAGCCGGTAAAATGTGCTACCATCTCGAAACCGATCTTGAATGATGGTCCTCGACAAAACTGTAGATCTGAACTGCGATCTCGGCGAAGGTTATCCGAACGATGTTGAGTTGATGCGGCTCATCACATCCGCAAACATCGCCTGCGGGTATCACGCCGGCGATCCGGACACAATGCGTTATGCGATCGAGCTTGCGATCGAGAACGACGTCGCGATCGGGGCTCATCCCGGTTACAAAGACAAAACGAATTTTGGGCGCACGGCAATGTCATTGACCTTTGGCGAGATTCACGACATCGTGACCGACCAGATCCTGGCGCTAAGGCATCTATGTGAGTCGAGCGGTACAAAACTGCATCATGTAAAACCTCACGGAGCGCTCTATAATCAGGCAGCACGTGATCGGGAGATCGCCGCGGCAATAGTCGAAGGCGTTCGCGCCGTCGATCCGAAGCTCGTCCTTTACGGGCTTTCCGGAAGCATCATGATCGAAGAAGCGGAACGGGTCGGTTTGAGAACGGCAAGCGAGGTGTTTGCCGACCGCACCTATCTGTCGGATGGAACGCTCACGCCCCGAACTTCGCCAAATGCATTGATCACCGACGAGGACGCATCGATCACCCAGGTGATGGACATGGTCAAATACGGACGAGTCCGTTCGCTCGACGCGATAATGGTCCCGATCACGGCAGAGACGATCTGCATTCACGGCGACGGCGAACACGCCGTGCGGTTTGCACGAAACGTTAGAAGATCGCTATCTGAAGCAGGTATTAGCATCGCTCCGCCGCTTCACAATTCCTGATGAAAGAACGTTCACTCCGATCTGTCGTGCTTGGAGCGGCCTTCTTGATGGCCACTTCCGCCGTCGGTCCCGGCTTCCTGACGCAGACGACCGTTTTTACAAAACAGCTGCTCGCCAGCTTTGGCTTCGTCATTCTTCTCTCGATCGTCCTCGACATATTTGCGCAGCTGAATATCTGGCAGGTTCTGACCGTCAGCGGAAAACGCGGCCAGGACGTAGCCAATCAGACCATTCCGGGCGCCGGTTACGTGCTCGCGATAATGGTCGCCTTCGGCGGGCTGATATTTAATATCGGGAACATTGCCGGGAGCGGTCTTGGCTTCAACGTTCTCTTCGGAGTTCCGGTCGAGGTCGGGGCGGTGATCAGCGCGGTTATTGCGATCTTTATCTTTCTTCTCAAGGACGCTGCAAGGGTCATGGACCTCTTCGTGAAGATCCTCGGGGCCGTGATGATCGTGTTGATCGCCTATGTTCTATTCGAATCAAAGCCTGATGTTGGACAAGCACTCTATCGCACCATCGCGCCTGAGCGGATCGATGCAAGGGCCATCGTAACGCTTGTGGGCGGCACCGTTGGCGGTTACATCACGTTCGCCGGAGCTCACCGCCTGATCGATGCCGGGATAACCGGAGCTGAGAATCTGCCGGAGGTTCGTCGGAGCGCCGTCACTGGCATAATGCTGACGGCGTGTATCCGCTTCTTTCTGTTTCTGGCGGCATTTGGTGTTATTTCGATGGGGTTCTCGATCGATGATGCTAATCCCCCGGCTTCTGTGTTTCAGAATGCTGCGGGCCCGGTCGGATACAAGATATTTGGGATCGTGATGTGGTCGGCGGCGATCACCTCGGTCATAGGTGCCGCGTTCACGAGTGTCTCATTTCTAAAAACGCTGCATTCCGCTATTGAAAATAGGGCCAATTACGCGATCGTCGCGTTCATTGCCGTCTCGACCGTGATCTTCCTGGTGGTCGGCCAGCCGGTGAAGGTCCTTGTCTGGGCAGGCACGATAAACGGATTCATCCTTCCGGTAGGGCTCGCTCTGGTACTGCTTGCCTCCCGAAACACAAATGTCGTGAACAGCTACGTCCATCCCCTGTGGCTCCAGGCCGCGGGCTGGCTCGTGGTGCTGGTAATGGCTGCTTTCAGCATTCTCACGCTGCTGCCGTAAAAAAGGGCCGGCCCATGCGGACCAGCCCCGGTATTTCCCAAGGATCTCTCCTTTATGGAATATTCGATCTGGCAGCGGCGCTTTGAATTGCTCCCTTCTGCCGACCTGTGATCAGCCCTGAGTTTGCCCAACCGTTGGATAGTTGAGCTACACCCGAGACGAAATTCCCGTGATTTGTCGATGCACCGGCTATCTGAGCGATCAGGTCCGACATCGAACAGCCATTCTCAAAGACGGTGTTGGGAACTCCCGAATCGTTCCCGCCGATCACTATTGTGGCCGCCAGGTTCGAATTTGGATTGCAGTCCTCGTCGTCGACGACCCCATCACCATCAGCATCCGGAAATGTCCATCCAAGGTCGCGAAGAAGTTCGAACGTGAGGTCATCCGGCGCCTTCAGCTTGTGGGTAAGGTCGGGGTTTATTGCCGGTTCCATAAGCAGATTTCTCGATGCCACCGTGTCGTAATGCGATATCGATGAACCGCCAACCACCGGGAACGGAGCATAAACGCGCGCTCGTCCGAGAATGTCGGCACCTGCCCTCACGCTGCCATCGACGCCAATGCTTGCCGATACGCCGTTGCCGAGTTCCGCTACGATCGCGAGCCCGTCTGCTCGCCTGATGCTTACGGTCGGGATAGTAACAAAGGCACCATTTATGGCGTCGTCCGCCATTCCAGGTGGAGCGGCGTTAACGTTGGCGGCATTGTTGTAGATGATCACCGCACTCGCGCCGGCGTTCGTCGCATTTCTCGCTTTGACCGCAAAGCCGCAGAGCCCACGTTCGATCAAAGCGATCTTTCCTGCGACCGCAGCGGCGTTGTCGAACGGCGAGCAGCCATCCGTAGATGCCCCACCGGCCTCCACGGCATCTACGGCCGCCACGACCGCACCCGTTACGTTAGGATTGCCTACCCTTGGGCCGAACGCGGCACTTCCGAACTGGAAAGGGCCAGCCAGCGTTGCGGGTGAGGTCACTTGCACAAGCGGACTTCCGAGGCTCAGCACTTGCGGTACTCCGGCGTTCACGAACTGGCCATCAAATACCACGCGTCCAAATCTGGTAGCCGACGCCTGACGCTGAGCGTTTGTCATCTGGTTCCAATAAAGGCCGGTCGTGGTGTCCAGAAGGCGCGAATTGTACGCATCCGGAAAGCCGGAAAACAGGGACCCTGTGTTAAGATTCGCGAACTGGCTAAACCCGAGTCCGTGTCCAAATTCATGTAGGAGAACCGCCACAAGATCGTTTAGAGGGCCGTGATTGTTGTCCAGACCCAAATAAAAGTTGAAGTTCGTGCTGAAATTCGCGTTGATATCGTCGCTTGCCGGGTTCAGGTCGACACCGGCCAGTTTGTTCGCCAATGCCACGTGATACCAGGTGCCGGGCAATGGAGCATTCGGAAAATCGCGAAATACGGAGACGGGCCCCGCACTTCCGAGAATCCCGGCTCCCAAGGACGTGAACTGGGCACGTATGCGAATGGGCACATCGCTGTCGAGCCGTGCTCCCCAAAGGTTCGCTGCGTATTGAAACGCTATAAGACGCTGCTCTCCGAGCGTGGTCCCAGGATTTCCGCCGATCGGAACCGCCGGGGTCGGATCGTTAAAGCCAACACCCGGAGCGTTTAAGTTCACGATCACGATCTGGGCAGGGCCCGCAATAACGTTGGTGCCGGCAAAAAGCACGAACGACAGTACGAACAAGGAGACGGAATGAACGATGGTTTTTCTTGTATTTTTCATTGTTGATTCTGCTCCCCTAGAGGATCTCCTCCACTAGGCCCATGAAGTCGGCGGCCTCGTCAAAACTAAAAACGCATCGGGTCTCCATCGTCCCGTCGGCGTTAGGCCGGGAAAGGAACGTACCGCCGAATCCGCCTTCGAGGTCGATCATTACCATTCCCTGATCGCCAGCCGTACGTTCGGACAATCCCTCGTCGCGCTTTGTGAGTTCCCGCAGGTCCGAAACAAGCTTGGTGACTTCTGCCTCGGTCGGCATTCGAGCTTCGCCGGAACGCTCGTCGACCACGATCTTCTTGGTAGCTTTGTAACGCTTCTGTCCGTTGGGTGAGGGTTGCGGAACCGCAGCGCTCACGCTGCCGGAAGCCGGCCCTGTGGACGAAAGATATAGGACGGTGACGATCCCTGCGGCACCGATGCAAACGATCAGCGACAGTAGGAACGGGGGAAAGGTTCGGCCCTTCCGGTTCTTGGATTTGTACATTCAGTTTTTCTCCTAATTTACTAACTTGTTGGAACCAAACGGCTTCAAGCGTGATACACAGACACTC
>JAJNPX010000171.1 GCA_021155145.1 Acidisarcina sp.
ATCCTACGTCGGTTCTGTAGCCGTAATATCCGTTCGAATCAATATTGGCCAGGGGAAATGCGTGAGTTCTTCCTCATTTTCCTCATCCACCTGGATCCCGCTGGCCGCGAGCTTCGCACTCGGCTCGAGCTCAAATGGCTCATTCGGCAAGATGTGCTTGCCGTCAAAATGCGCCGGTAAATTCACGATTTCCATCGCCCTTTGGCTCCGATCGCTATGTTACAAGCACTTTCGCTCAAGACAAAGCATTTTCAATTCGGTCGTAACAGGATTCTGATGGCCTCTTTCGACGGCACCACGCGCGGGCCTGTGCATTGTTTTGAGTGTGCGGAGCACACGGCGATTTCGGCAGCTACATGTGGAGTGAAACGGAACATGTAGATCGCGTCGGCCCGTAAACCCCCGAGCGTGTGAAACACGCGTCACACATTTTGTTTGATCGGCCTAAGCTCGAAGAGATCGCCGGCGAGGGGTTCGTGTGAGTTCGTGTGTTTTCGTGGTTGAGGTTTTAGCTCTTTAACCACGAAACTACACGAAAATGCACGAAACGAAGACATAAAGATAACGATCACGAGTATTGATGGGAGGCCTTGGTTCAACGACCCCGTAGGCGCAGGTGGCACGGAAATCGACTCACCTTTTGCTCAAGCCCGCGCGTCAGCAATGGCGATACATCCAACTCACCTCCCATATCGGCCTCGCATACCCACCCCGCGTCGGGATGCCCATGCGGGGCCCCCGGGACGCGCGGGCTTGGGAACCGCTATCGCAACGTCGGCAGAGTCCTGATATCGCCCTTGCTCACGCGCGGGCCTGAGCATTTTCCGTCCCACTACTCGACTGGACCGCGACTGGACCGCACGCGTCCCGCGTGCAAACCTCAGCGGCGGCCCGCAAACTGTGCAATTCATAGTTGCGAAGGTGTGCTATACTCGCAACGGCATCCTCTCGGCGGTTCGCACCGTCGGAGAGACACGGTTCTTTGAAAATAAGCGCAACGGCACGGCTGCGACCGGGCTGGAAAACCATGCTCGATCGGGAAAACCCAAGCGTAACGGAAACCGAAAATTATGTTTTGAGATTAACTTAGGTTTCCACGCCTTCTCACACGCCATAACCGCAATTGGTACAATCACTTGCGGCGAATACCTGAGGAGTTTCCAAAGCGGTTTCCAACCCGGTTTCCAAGCTGGTTTCCAAGCGGTATCCAAGAGGTTTCCAGAGGGTGTTGGCGGCGTCTGGTTTTACGAACGGGCGCGGTTCATGGAAATTCGGCGATCCGGATCGTTGGCAAAAAAACAGCGGCCTCGGGTGAAGCCGCTATCGTGATTATCCGGCCGAGATCAAGCCTAAAAAGTTGCAGTGATCGCGGGTTTTTTGAAAATGGTCGGGGCGAGAGGATTCGAACCTCCGACCTCACGGTCCCGAACCGTGCGCTCTACCAGGCTGAGCCACGCCCCGACAGGTCAATCAACAAGTCTAGGTTACGCACATATATTAGTCAAACGGGTAATCGAGAAGCTAGCTCAACGGGTCTGCCTCTGCCTCGATGATCGCCTTTCTTTCCCGCCTCGACCGTATGTACTCAAAGATGATCGGCAGGATGGAGAGAAATACAACGACGATGACCACCTTGTCGATATGGTCTTCGAGCAGAAATCCCTCGACGCCGAAGATGTTTCGCACAAACTGCTCGACCAGGCCGCCGAGAAAGTAGCCCGCAAAGAGCATACTGGTCACCCACGCGAAACCCCCGACGACGTTATACAGAGCGAACTGCCTGTAAGACATATTGGCCGCACCGGCGACGATCGGCGCAAAGGTTCGAACGATAGGGACAAACCGGGCGATGATGATCGTCTTGCCGCCGTGCTTTTCGTAGAACTCGTGAGCACGGCGAAGGTGCTTGGGATTGAAAAATCTCGACTTAGGGCGGCTGAAGATCGCGGGCCCGACCTTGCGTCCCGAGTAGTAGCCGACGGCGTCGCCCACGACCGCCGCGACGAACAAGAGAACGAGCATCAGCCAGAGATTGAGTTTGCCGGCGGCAGCAAAGAGGCCCGCGACGACAAGCAGCGAATCGCCGGGCAGAAAGAAACCGACGGCGAGTCCGGTCTCGGCAAAGACGATAAGGAATAGTCCGAAATAGACGTAGATGCCCATTTTGAGCAGCATCCAGTCGATCAGGACCTTTGGGTTAAGGACGTTGTCCTTAATAAAGTAAAGAAATTCGATGATGGATTCCATTCAATTACTTCCAGCCATGCTCGCCGATAAGCGGCACGAAGGCGCACGGCCCGCAGTTCTCGGTCGTGTAGCCGTTTTCCTTTTTGGTGACGCAGACGAGCACCTGCGACCTCTGCTCTTTGCCGATGGGGACAACCATCCGTCCGCCGATGGCAAGTTGGTTGATCAGCGGCTTGGGTATCTCCGGCCCGCCTGCCGCTACCAGAACGGCATCAAACGGAGCGTATATCTCCCAACCCATCGTGCCGTCAGCCACGCGATACGAAACATTGCTGAAACCGAGGCCGATCAGCCGCTGTTTTGCTTCGGCAGCGATAGATGGAATGCGTTCGACCGCAAACACTTTACGAGCGAGGATCGCAAGTATCGCGGTTTGATAACCCGAGCCGGACCCGACCTCAAGCACGCGCTCCTTGCCCTTGAGGCCAAGCAGTTCGGTCATTCGGGCGACGATATATGGCTGCGAGATCGTTTGGCCGACCGACAAGGGCAGGGCATTGTCCTTATAGGCCTGCGAAACGAGGGCGCTCGG
>JAJNPX010000184.1 GCA_021155145.1 Acidisarcina sp.
TCGGTCAATGTCCATTTGTTCTTAGAGGTCGCGATGACAGAATCTGCAAACTCTCGCTGCGGGCTGTATCCGTTCCGCACAATGCGGACACTGTTTTGTCTGACCTAAAAATCTCCTATTCAGGAAGCGATAGCCAAAAAAAACAAATGCACCCATTACTGCGATCCAAATGATGCAGATCGCTAGAATCAGAATGATCTCGTTGGTCCCAAAGGGCATAGCTCTAACTCAACACTGCAACCAACTTATCGATATTCGCCTTCGAACTCGTCTCGGTCACACAAACTAAAAACTCGGTGTCGCGTCCCTCGTAATACTTTGACAACGCAAGGCCGCCGATCACTCCCTCCGAACGGACAGTTTCGAGTATCTCGCTCGCAGCCTTTGGTCCGCGAACGACGAACTCATTGAACGTGGGGGCCGAGAACGGTATCGAATAGCCTTCTAACGCCGCGATCTGCTGCTTCGCATAAGCCGCCTTTTGAGCGTTCTGCATTGCGACCTCCTGCAGGCCCTGCTTGCCCATCGCTTCCATGTAGATGGTCGCGGCGAGGGCGATGAGGCCCTGGTTGGTGCAGATATTCGACGTGGCCTTTTCGCGTCGGATGTGCTGTTCGCGGGTCGAGAGCGTCAGCACAAAACCGCGGTTGCCGTTCTTGTCATATGCGATGCCGCAGAGGCGTCCGGGCATCTGACGGACGAACTTGTCCTGCGTCGCAAAGAGTCCGACGTGCGGGCCGCCGAAGCTCATCGGAATTCCCCACGATTGGCCCTCGCCAACAACGATATCGGCACCGCACGAACCCGGCGTCTTGAGCAGGCCGAACGAGATCGCTTCGGTAACCGTCACAACAAGCAAAGCCCCGACAGCGTGCGCCGCGTCGGCAAGCGCGCTGAGATCTTCGACGCAGCCGAAGAAATTCGGAGACTGGACGACGAGGGCGGCAGTTTTATCGTCCAGGACCTCAAGCCCCGATACGCGGCCGGTCTTTTCATCGAAACCGATCTCGACGATCTCGGTATCACCGTGCTGAGCATAGGTCGCGGCAACGGCGCGATATTCGGGATGCACGCTGCTTGCGACGACGATCTTGTCACGTCGCGTCACCCGCTGGGCCATCAGATATGCTTCGGCCATCGCCGTCGAGCCGTCATACATCGAGGCGTTCGCTACCTCCATTCCGGTAAGCTGGCAAACCAGAGTTTGAAACTCAAAGATGTACTGCAGCGTGCCCTGCGATATCTCGGGCTGATATGGCGTGTAAGAGGTAAAAAACTCGGAGCGTTGAATAAGGTGGTCGACGATCGTCGGCGAATAGTGCGAATAGACACCCGCGCCGAGGAAGGAAGGCTTGGTCGCTCCCGTATTTCGAGCGGCCATCTCTTCCATCGCGGCGATGACCTCGGGCTCGGAAAGCGGGTCTGTGATATTGAGCGGGCGGCCAAGCTGGACGTCTGCCGGGATCGAGCGGAAAAGCTCTTCGGCATTTGAAAGCCCGAGAGCGGAGAGCATTTCATCGCGTTCTTCGGGCGAATTCGGTATATATCTCATTTATCTGATCGAAATTGAAAATGGATAGTGGAAAATTTCTCCTGCGTCGGCATCGTCCGTTTTCCGTTGTCCATGATCCGCTGGTCTAGGCGGTTGCCTCCAGATACTCTTCGTACTCCGCACTGGACAACAGGCCGTCCGCCTCGAGCGGGTTGTCCATCTTGATCTTGATGAACCAGGCATCGCCATAAGGGTCGGAATTGACCTTTTCGGGGGTGTCGTTCAAGCCATCGTTGACCTCGGTGACCTCGCCGCCGATGGGCGTGAAGACCTCAGAGACGGCCTTGACGGATTCGACCGAGCCGAAAGCTTCGTGAGCGGCAAACTTGTCGCCGACGCGGGGCATATCGATATAAACGACATCGCCGAGCGAGCTCTGGGCATAATCAGTGATGCCGATGGATGCGGAATCGCCCTCGACCGAGACCCATTCGTGGTCCTTGCTGTAGCGTAGATTCTCAGGAATATTTGACATAGAAATTGTGTGTTAGATCCCGTTTCTAAAATTCGAAAAGCTCAAAAAAACCGCCTTGCCTTACGCAATGACCCGGCTGCGGCCGGCTCTATTTCTGCCGCTTGTAAAATGGCGTCGGTACTACCTCTGCGGCCAGACGTTTTCCTCTTACGTCAATTCTAATTTCTTGCCCCACATTTGCAAATTCGGGCGGCAGGAATGCGAGGCCGATATTTTTCTTCAAGTAAGGCGCGGGTGAACCTGACGTCACCACGCCAACTTTTTCGTCCCCGACATATACATCGAAACCGTCGCGGGCGATGCCGGGCTCTTTCATTTCAAAGCCGGCCAGCTTGCGCTTGAGTCCGCTCTCTTTTAGTGATGCGATCTTATCGCGGCCGACAAATTCACCCTTCTGCAATTTCGTTATCCAGCCAAGATTGGCTTCAAGGGTAGAGATATCGTCGCCGAGTTCGTGGCCGTAGAGCGACATCGCCGACTCGAGCCGCAGGGTGTTTCGAGCCGCAAGGCCGCAGGGCAGGATACCTTCGTCCTTTCCGGTTTCGAGCATTTTGTTCCAAAGCTGTACGGCTTTCTCAGCCGGGGCGTAGACCTCGAAGCCGTCCTCGCCGGTGTAGCCGGTCCGCGAAATGATCGCCTCGACACCGTCAACCTTGCCTTCGGTGAAATGGTAGTACTTGATCGGCTCA